>NZ_PVNE01000020.1 GCF_003001905.1 Planifilum fimeticola | reverse complement strand
TCAGTTCTTCCAGATTGATATATTGAAACATCGCCATTTGGTTGCTCTTTTTTCCAAGCATCGAATCGTTCCTTTCGTTACAACTTTGAACCTCTGAATCCCTTCGACATTCAATCCCATATTCCCGCCAATATCGATGCTTTTTTCACAATGCTTCTAGGTGACAAGCATTTTCAGATGCAGCCACAGCATCCGGAACAGGTGGCGGGCTCCCGGATTGATGGCGGCGAGCGCCATCACCGGAAAGGCCGAAGCCACCCCCAACAGGGAGAGTTCCCGCCAACGCATTCGGCTGCGGTAAAGCTGGTTGACCCCCTTGGCATCCACCAGCTTGGTTCCGATTTTCATCCGGACCAACAGCGTGCTGGCCATCCCTTTTCTGCCCTTCTCCAAAAAATCAACCATGTTGGTATGGGTTCCGAGGGCGACGATCAAATCCGCCCCCTTCTCATAGGCAAGCAGCATCGCCACATCCTCGCTGGTACCCACCGAGGGGAGAATGTGAGGGTTTATTTTCAAAGTCTTCACCCGATCCAGCCCCGGAGCTCTCCCGTCCGGATAGGCATGAACCACCACTTCCGCACCGCAGAGAAGGGCCCAGTCGGATACGGAATCCATGTCCCCGACGATGATGTCGGGGCGGTATCCGTTTTCGAGAAGCGCATCCGCTCCGCCGTCCACGGCGATCAGGACCGGTTTCACTTCTTCGATATAGGATCGGAGCGCATACAGATCCGCTTTGTAGCCCGCCCCGCGGACCACAATGATCACATGCCGCCCGCGGATTTCCGTCTTGAGGGGAGGCACGGGAAAGGACCGGATGACGAACTGTTTCTCCTTTTCGGCATAGCGCAGGGTATTCTCGATAAAGCGTTCCAGAGTGAATGCCATGTTCGATTTCGCCTGCTCCAACTTCCGATCCAGAAGATCGGCCGTGAGACGCTGGCCGCGGCCGAAGGTGACCTTTTCGCCGCGGGAATCCCAACTGCCGAAGCAATCCCCTTCGATCCACAGAGGCATCCCGTCTTCCAGCTGCTCCAGGACATTCCCCGTATTGTCCAGGACCGGAATGTGGGCGGCCAGAAGCCTTCCCGGCCCCGGCGTGGGATAGATTCCGCTGATGGATTCGGCTCCGTTGATCACCGCGCGAACCCGCTTTTCAATCAGGCCCATCGCCGCAACCTCGTCCAGATCCCGATGGTGAATCACGGCGATTTGTCCCGGGCGGATCCGTTTTAAAAGATGTTTCGTTTTTCGGTCGACCACCGCCGTTCCGACGATTTCGCCGTGTCGGTGTCGCGTCGCCCAGTGAAGCATGTCGGAGTGACTCCTTTTTCTTGCTTCCCTGGGGTTAGTATGCGTGTCCCCTCCATTTTCATACAAAAAGCCCCCGGTATGACGGGAACTCTAAATTTCGCCCGGTATCGCCATTGTACCGTCTCGCCGTTCAGCGTCCGCCTTTTCGAATGTCGAAACGGCTGTTCACCGTTCTCCGTCGTCGCCGCGAAGGCTGAAATGAAAAGGGCCTATGCCGCCGTATTTATTTTTCGAGCGCATCCCGGATATCCGGATGCATGAACGTGTTCACCGATAAGTTCGGCGGATTCTCGAGGGCTATGTTATCCCAGTTGATTTTCTTCCGCTGATTCTCGCGGCGTTCACCAGCGCTTGAAGTGATCGACTCGTTTTGATTCGATCCAAATAAATACGCCCCCGCACCCGTGGCGGATTCGCCAACGGATACGGGGGCGTCGTGCGCCGCGCTGACGCGGGTATATCGGTCGCACGTTTTCTGATGTCGATCGAATATCTGCCGGCTCAAGAGGCGGCAGATCGCCTTTCATCCCACCTTGTGCTCGATTCGCAGGCGATCCGCCACCATGGCGATGAACTCGCTGTTGGTGGGTTTGGCCTTGGTCACATTGATGGTGTAGCCGAACAGGTTGCGGATGGACTCCATGTTCCCCCGGCTCCAAGCCACCTCGATGGCGTGGCGGATGGCCCGCTCCACCCGGCTCGGCGTCGTTTTGTACTTCTCGGCGATCCGGGGATACAGGGTCTTGGTGATGGCGCCCAGCAGTTCCACCTCCCTGTAGACCATGGAGATGGCTTCCCGCAGGTAAAGATACCCCTTGATGTGAGCCGGCACTCCGATCTCGTGGATCATGTGGGTGATGCTTGCATCCAGGTTGGAGGAGCGGGAGCTGGCGCCGTGGGCCGCCTGGACGGGTGCCGCCGCCCCCTGAATCCCCTGCACTTGTCGGATGCGGTCGGTGAGAACGTCCAGATCAAAGGGCTTCAGTATGTAGTATGCGGCACCCAGTTCCACCGCCCGCTGTGTCACATTTTCCTGACCGAAGGCGGTGAGCATGATTATTTTGGGAACTCTCTGAAACTTTTTTTCTTGAAGTTTTTCCAAAACGCCCAATCCGTCGAGATGGGGCATGATAATATCCAGTACCAGAACGTCGGGCATCTGCCTCGACAATTGTTCCATCACTTCGTTCCCGTTGTATGCCACTCCGATGACTTCCATGTCGCTTTGGGCCGACAAATGCTCCCGGAGCATCTGGGCGAATTCCCGATTGTCATCGGCCAACAGGACCCGGATTTTATCCACTGCCAAACCTCCCCCTCTCACGATCTATGAATTTCCTTCGACAGGGGACTGATCAATTCCTCCAAATAGACATCATTTTTTCTATAAATTACCGTATAAAAAAAGGGACTCTTGTCGAGCCCCGTTTGTGAATATCCCCGCATCCTGAAGCATCCACTCGATAAACGTTCCGTAACCGGTGGTCGGGTCATTGACGAACACGTGGGTGACGGCCCCCACCAATTTCCCGTCCTGCAGGATGGGACTGCCGCTCATCCCCTGCACAATCCCCCCCGTTTTGGAGAGCAGGCGAGGATCCGTCACTTTGACGATCATTCCCTTCGTCGCCGGCCCCCTCTGGTGATTCACATGCACAATCTCGATGTCAAATCGCTCCACCTTTTCTCCTTCGACGACGGTCAAGATTTCAGCCGGCCCTTCTTTCACCTGTTCGTTCAAGGCCACCGGAACCGGCTCGGAAAGGAATCCGTTTTCGGGGCGTTTCAATATGTTCCCGAAGATGCCAAAAGGTGTGTTTTTTGTTATAGTTCCCAAAACCTGATGCTCCTGAAAGAAGATGGCTCGCTTCTCACCGGGTTCTCCGGAAGTTCCTTTCCGGATCGAATTGACGTTGGAACGGACGATTTTTCCTCCCCCGACGGATATGGGTTTTCCCGTGTCCATGTCGGAAATCACATGGCCCAGGGCTCCGTAAACTTTCCGCTCCGGATCGTAAAAGGTGAGCGTGCCCACACCCGCCGCGGAATCGCGGATGTACAGGCCGATGCGGTAAACCTTTTCCTTGGGATCATAGGCCGGATGAAGACGGGCCCTTTTTTTCTGGCCATCCCTCATGATCAGGACATCGATCGGCAGCCTCTTCTCTCCCGCTTCGCGAACCGCCTCGGCCACCTGGTTCACATCCCGGATGGCCCGACCGTTCATTTCCAAAATATAATCCCCGGCCCGGATATCTGCCCGTTCACCCGGCGATTTTCCGTCCTCGCTGCCCGGAACGCGGTGATGGCCCACCACCAGGACCCCCTGGGACCGAAGTTTCACCCCGATCGACTGGCCTCCAGGTATGACGCGAATATCGGGCAAAACGCGGACATTTAACGTCTTCAGCGGAAGGGTTCCGAACAAGCGAAGGGTAAGCCGGGTATGACCCCTCTTTTTGGAAAACAGGGTGAAAGGATGATGCAAATCGACGGGGACGGACGCTTGATCCGCTCCATTGACCGTCAGGATGTCGGGATCGGCCACATCAGCCGTCACCGTGGCGGGGATGGTTAAGCGAAGCTGTTCCCGATTTCCGGAAAACAGGCGCAACTCGGTGGGGAAAGAAGTGAACTGGCGGAAAAATGACGTGGTACTTCCAAGAACCAGCATCAGCACCAGGAGAATTCCCACCCACTGCTGTCTCTTCCATTGTGGCAAGCTGATCACTCTCCTGCGCCTCCTGCCCTCGCCCCCCTGTTTTGGATTGTTGTGTCTTCCGTATCCTTAAGGTGTCCGTGCGGCTTCTTTTTATGACCGGTAAATAACTGCTGCGCCGGTCGCTCCTGCATGTATCGGAAAGCGACCGGCGCAGCCGATTTTCCTCTAGGTAGCTTGTTTCATCCGCTCGGCCAGACGCAGCATTTCCTCCGCATGCCGGCGTGTCGTCGTCGTCACTTCCACTCCGCCCAACATGCGAGCCAGCTCCGTCGCCCGGCCCTCGGCGTTTAATCGCTCGACCCGGGTCCGCGTCTTTTGATCGGAAACCTCCTTGACAATGAGGTAGTGATGATCAGCCATGCATGCCACCTGGGGCAGATGCGTGATGCACAACACCTGATTTTTCCGCGCCAGACCGGCCATCTTCTCGGCGATGGACTGCGCCGCCCGGCCGCTCACCCCGGTGTCGATCTCATCAAAAACCACGGTGTCGATGGGATCCACATCGATAAAAATCGTTTTCAACGCCAACATCAGCCTGGACAATTCCCCGCCGGATGCGATCTTGGCAAGCGGGCGAAGCGGTTCTCCGGGGTTGGGGGCGATTTGAAACTCCACCCGATCGCAACCGGTGGGGGTGAAGCCGCGTTCCGAGGGTTGCAGGGCGACCCGGAAGGCGGTGTTGGCCATGTTGAGGTCGGACAATTCCTCTTCCATCCGCCGTTCCAGCCGCTCGGCCGCCCGTTTCCGGGCCGATGTCAACCGGCTCGCCACGCTCTTAAGCTCTTCCCGGACGGCCTCCAATTTCCGCTTCACTTCTTCCCGGTTTTCATCCCGGTTCCTCAGTTCTTCCAGCTCTTCGGCGACGGCCTCTCCGTAGGCCAAAATGGATTCGATCGTATCTCCGTACTTCCGTTTCAGTTGGTGAATCAGATCAAGGCGCTCCTCCACTTGGTTCAGCCGTTCCGGTTCAAACTCCAATTCGTCCCGATAACGACCGAGGAGGCGGATCGCTTCTTCCACCTGATAAACGGCGGACTGCACCAGTTCCAATACGGGGCCGACCGATTCGTCGTATCGGACGATTTCCTCCAGATGATTCAAGGCGTTTTGGAGAGAATCGTTCCCCCGCCCTTCCGCATACAACTCCTCGAAGGCATCTCCCGCCGCTTTCACCAGCTTTTCCGCATTGACAAGCCGGTTCCGCTCCTGCTCCAGCTCCTGATCCTCCCCTGCCGTCAGGTTGGCGGCGGCAATTTCCTGCAGCTGGTAGTTGAGCAGATCGATGCGCCGCGCCGTTTCCCGCTCGTCCGATGTCAACCGTTCCAGTTCTTTTTCCAAGGCCCTGTACTCGTTATACAGGGCCTCGTACTCTCCTCGCAGATCCTTCAGGGTTTGATCCCCGAAGGCGTCCAGCCATTCCAAATGCTCCTCGGTCCGCAAAAGGGACTGATGTTCGTGCTGACCGTGGATGTCCAGCAGGGATCGACCAACCTTCTTCAGCATCGAAAGGGTGACCGGGCTCCCGTTGATCCGACACGTGCTTTTTCCGCTTGCGCTGATCTCCCGCCGGATCAGAAGTTCCTCTTCCGGTTCCAAGCCCATCTCCCCGAGGATTCCGCAAACGGGATGATCGGCGGAAATTTCAAACAGCGCCTCGATCTCCGCCTTTTTTTCACCGTGCCGCACGAAATCGGCGGAGGCTCGTCCACCCACCGCCAAGCTGAGGGCATCGATCAGTATCGATTTCCCAGCCCCCGTTTCCCCGGTCAAGACGTGAAACCCGTCTTCGAAGGATAACCGGACGTGTTCAATGATGGCGAAATGTCGAATGGAAAGTTCTTTCAACATGTGTGACCACCCCTGAACGGCAGCCCTGAGCCCTTTTAGAGCATGTCGATGAATCGGTTGACGAGTTCGGGAACTTTTTCCCGATCCCGGCAGATGATCAATATGGTGTCGTCCCCGGCGATCGTTCCGATGATCTCCGGCCAATCCAGATTGTCGATGAGCGCCCCAACCGCGTTGGCGTTGCCCGGCAACGTCTTCATGACGATCAGGTTTTCGCTTTTTTCGATGCCCACGAAGGATTCCGTCAGCATCCGCTTCAACTTTTGCAGGGGATTAAATCGCTGATCCGCGGGGAGAGAGTATTTGTAACGGCCGTTATTGGTGGGCACCTTGACCAGGTGAAGCTCCTTGATATCCCGGGAAACGGTGGCCTGGGTGACATTATAGCCGGCTTTTTTGAGTTCTTCCACCAGTTCCTCCTGGGTTTCGATGTCCTTGGTGGCGATGATTTCCCGAATTTTGATATGACGTTGCGCCTTCATCATCTTTTGTCCTCCCAACCGCCGTCCTCGACGCCGTTGCTCTGCAGCTTCTTGCGCACCACTTCAAAAAAGGTTCGCTCCTTCCACTTGATCAGAGAGGTCACGGATGCAGAGCGGCTCACGCGGATGATGTCATCCACTTCCAACCGGTAACCCAATTGTCCGTCAATGGTCAACCCCATATCCCGGTGCGTGGAACTCACACGGATCTCCAATATCCCGTCGGGCGGGAGAACCATCGGGCGAGCCGTCAGGGTATGGGGACAAATCGGTGTGAGAAGGAGCGTCTGAAGCCCCGGCCACACGATGGGCCCGCCGCAGGAAAGGGAGTAAGCCGTGGAACCCGTGGGGGTGGACACGATCAAGCCGTCGCCCGAATAAGTGCCCAAATAGGCGCCGTCCATGGAAACCGTGCAGGTGATCATCCGGCTGAAGGAGCCCTTGGCAATTCCCACGTCATTCAGGGCAACGCTGGTTTCCATCACGCGGCCGTTGCGAATCACCTCGGCATCGAGCATCATCCGTTCCTCGATGATGTAATCGCCGGCCAAAACCCGTTCCACGGCACTGGATAAACTGTCCGGCTCCGCCTCCGACAAAAATCCGAGGTGGCCCAGGTTGAATCCCAAAATGGGCACCCGGGATTTGGCGAAGCGTCGGGCGATACCCAGGAGCGTCCCGTCTCCGCCGAGGACGAAGACGATATCGACTCGGTCGGGAAACTGATCCAGGGGAAGGCCAAGCTCGGGACGGTCCATCTCCGCGGCGATGTCCGGTTCAAGGTATACCTCCGCCCCCCGCTCTTCGATCAGCCACACCAATTGGCGCGCCACCACCCGCGCTTTCGGTTTCCCTTTGTTGACGGAAATCCCGATTCGGTTCAATGGCTCCCCACCCCATCCAAATATCCGTTTCACCGGAAAAGCAGTGCGATGAGCAAGCCCACCCCGGCGGACAAAAGGTAGGCCGCATAGGAATGCCGACGGGGAAGCCGAAGCCCCTCCATCTCGAAGGTGATGGGTTTGACGCTTCCCTTGTCCGGCTCCACATACAAAATTCCTTCGGGCTGAAAGGCGAGATAATGGGCCAAAAACCGGTCCCTCACCGCAGCCCCGGACAGCCGGAGCGGCTTGCGCGATCTGGCGATGATCACCAGATAGATCTCCTGTTGCCGTCTGGCGATGTAATCGATGTAAAGGCGGCTGTCGTAAATCTTCTCCCCGATGCGCACCGAGACGGGCACCCGCTGTTTTCCGGCAACCACCTCGTAGCCGTGAGCAGCCAACAGGTCCGGCACTTCACCGCTGAAGCCATCGCCCGACTCCGCCCACTGAATGGCGGATTTTGACCGGAAACGAAGCGGGCGGGCAGCGATGGCGACAATGGCTCCGACCAAGAGGAAAAGGACGATCAAATCCCCCTGCTGTAGCATAGGGTCCCCCCTTTTCCTACCTATTCGGAGCCGAAACGAAGAAATCCTTTTTCTGGAGATTCATTTGGAAATGCGTCGATGCGCCGCCTCCACCACCCGTTCCACGTCTTCAGCGGAGACCGTCGGCCGCGGGGAGGACGCCAGGATCAAATGGCTCAAAAACTCGATGTTGCCCTCACCGCCGGCAATCGGCGAAGGTGTGAGGCCAAGCACCCGAAAACCCGACTGCGCCGCCATATCCAGGTGATCCATCAGCACCCTTCGATGAACGGCGGGATCCCGGACGATTCCCCCTTTTCCCACCTGCTCTCTCCCCGCTTCAAATTGGGGCTTGACCAAGGCAACCACCTCCCCGGGCGGGGAGAGGACGCGAGAAAGGGGCGGCAAAATATGGGCGAGAGAGATGAAGGAAACATCGACCGTCCCCATGTCCGGCGGCTCCCCTTTCAAATCCTCCGGGCGAAAATGGCGGAAATTGGTCCGTTCCATGACCACGACCCGGGGGTCCTGACGCAGTTTCCAGGCCAACTGGCCGTAGCCCACATCCACGGCGTACACGATCCGCGCCCCCCGTTGCAAGGCGCAATCGGTAAATCCCCCGGTGGATGCGCCGATGTCGATCACCACCCGGCCGGTCAAATCGATCGAGAAGACCCGGAGCGCCTCCTCCAATTTCAGGCCCCCCCGACTGACATAAGGATGGATCGGTCCTTCCACTTCAATCGGCGCATCCTCCGGGACGCGGGCACCGGGTTTGTCCATCCGCTCCTGACCCACCCGGACCAAACCGGCCATGATCGTTCGCCGTGCCTGCTCACGGCTCGGAGCATATCCCTTTTTGACCAACAACACATCCAGCCGTTCCTTGCCCAACTTGTTCTTCCCGCCTTTGGGGCGGCTCATTCTCGCTTATCGGGAATTTGCCGCCATATACCTTGTTATGCCCTTCTGCGCTTCCGGGGCATCATGCTGCGCCCCTTTTGCACGATGTGATCCACCGTCAGCCCGATCTCCCGCCGCAACTGTTCCACACTCCCGTGTTCGATGAACCGATCCGGAATGGCGAGGCGTTCCACGACCATGTCATGGATTCCCTGCTCCGCGTAAAACTCCAACACGGCGCTGCCGAATCCACCGATCAGACACCCCTCCTCCACGGTCAGCACCGGAATACCTTCGTCGGCGATTTGCATGAGGAGCGATTCATCCAGGGGTTTCGCGAAACGGGCATTGATCACCCGCGGCGAGAAACCTTCCCGGACCAGCTGCTCCGCCGCCCGTTCCGCCAGCGGAACCATGTTGCCGAAGGCGAGCAGGGCGATGTCGCTCCCTTCCCGGATCACCTCGGCTCGTCCGATGGGAAGGGCCTTCAATTCTTCGTCCATTTGGACTCCGATCCCGGAACCGCGGGGGAAGCGAACGGCGACGGGACCGTCGTCATAATGGAGGGCGGTGTACAACATGTGCCGCAGTTCGTTTTCATCCTTCGGCATCATGACCACCATGTTCGGAACGCAGCGCAAAAAGGCGATGTCGAACACGCCCTGGTGCGTCTCTCCGTCGGCTCCGACCAGACCCGCCCGATCCACCGCGAGAACCACGTTCAGATTTTGGCGGGCGATGTCGTGAATCACCTGATCATAGCCCCGCTGCAGGAAGGTGGAATAAATGGCCAACACCGGCTTCATCCCCTGGATGGCGAGACCCGCCGCAAAGGTGGCGGCGTGTTGTTCGGCGATTCCCACGTCAAAACATCGATCCGGAAATCGCTCGGCGAAACCGGTCAGTTTCGAGCCCTCCAGCATGGCGGGAGTGATGGCCACGACCCGCGGATCCCTCTCGGCCAGGCTGACCAGCGTATCGCCAAATACCTTGGCATAATTGGGCCCCTTTGCGGGTTTCGTAATAAACGCCCCGGACTCGATCTTGTAGGGACCCGGGCCGTGATAGGTCACCGAATCCTCCTCCGCGGGTTTGTAACCCTTCCCTTTGACGGTGACCGCATGGACCAACACCGGTCCCGGCGTTTTGGCGGCCTGCCGGAGGCATTCCATCAATTCGTCAATCTTGTGCCCGTCCACGGGACCGAGATAAGTGAAGCCCAATTTTTCAAACAGCACTCCGGAAACCACCAGGTATTTGAGGCTGTCCTTCACCCTCTCCAACGCGCGGGCAAAGGGTTCCCCCACCGTGGGGATTTTTTTCAACAAGAGCTCCACGTCTTTTTTCACCTTATGATAATGCCGGTGGGTACGCAGCCGTCCCAAATAGTTATGCAGAGCACCCACGTTGGGGGAGATGGACATCTCGTTGTCGTTCAGAACGACGATGATATCCTTCTTCTCGTTGCCGATGTGATTGAGAGCCTCCAGGGCCATCCCCCCCGTCAGTGCCCCGTCGCCGATCACAGCGATCACCTTGTAGTCCTCTCCCATCAGATCGCGGGCGGCAGCCATTCCCATGGCGGCGGACAGGGAGGTGCTGCTGTGACCGGTCTCCCAGACGTCGTGCTCGCTCTCCTCCCTTTTGGGAAACCCGGACAATCCTTGATACTGCCTCAGTGTGGGAAAAGCCTCCCGACGGCCGGTGAGGATCTTGTGCACATACACCTGATGGCCCACATCCCAGATCAATTTGTCCCGCGGGCTGTCGAAGAGATAATGAAGTGCAAGGGTGAGCTCCACCACTCCCAGATTGGATGAAAGGTGTCCCCCCGTCACCGAAAGGCTCTCGATCAAGAAACGGCGAATCTCCTCCGCCAACCGGGGAAGCTCTTCCACTGGCAATTGTTTCAACTGTTCCGGAGAATTAATTTTTTCGAGGAGCACGAGAAACGCCTCGCTTTCGCTTTCGTTTCCTGTTATTTTTTGCATTAAACAACCTTATATGAAGCTTGTCTTCCAGGAAAAAGAATAACTTGCCAACCTGAAAGATGATCGGATTGGCATAGTGGATGGAAAGGGTTTTCCCCAGCGCTTTCCATCCGACCGTGAGGGCGGAGATGACGGAGACCAAAAACACGTCCCACACCGTCCGGTCTCCACCCACGTCCATCACCAGGGAACCGACCACGGCGAAGGCGGCGGCGCCGCTGATAATCCCGCAGATATCCCCGATCACATCGTTGCAAAAATTGGAAAACTGATCCGCTCGGCGCAGTATCGCGATGGCATGCCGGGCACCCGGCACCTTTTTTGCTGCCATCGCGTGGAAGGGCCGCTCCGTTCCCGCCGCCGCCGCCGTTCCCAGCATGTCGAAGACCACATTGATCGCCACGATCACCAGTACCACCAACAGCCCGCCGCTCCAGGAGACCCCGTTGAGCAGCGCGGTGGAAACCACCGTCATCACCATGGCCATCAGGGCGGTGACAAAACCGATGAACGCGGCCCATCGAACCGATTTTCGCAGTAATTCGCTCATTGCAGAAACCAGCTCCCCGCCACGGACCCGGCGGCAGTAAAATGCCGGCCGCTCGAGGGCCGGCAACAGATCCCGGCTTGACCAGCCTCTTTCCGGCATGGTCCGCCAACGGACGCATGATATTCTCAAAAGGCTCCAAAAATAAAGAGGGACGGAGTGGTGACTACCCGGGTAAACCCTGCGACTTAGGTCCAGTAGGATTTCCCAAAAGGTCACTCGGTCGTCGCCGACCGAGCGGTTTCCCTTTAAGACCTTCTCGGCGCTGTCGCCAAACGCCGGACTGGATTGCCACTTAGTGCGCACTTCAATCCCCGGATAGCCTTGCATCATGCAAACAGTCTAGGAGTTTTCCTCGACGGCACCGCTCCTCCCCCTAGCCTCTTTTGCAGTGCAGGTTTCAGCGGAGCCGCTTACAGGCTACGCCTCCCCGCTGCACCACTCAAGGCAGGCTACACTGCACACAGTTTTTATCCCGCATGCAGGTTCATCCCCCAAGCCGTCCCCGATGGCTCATTGACCATTGAGCACGCACTTGGGCCTCCGCGGAAGAAGGGTCAACGCCCACATGCCCTTGTGGATCGCCCCCCTTCCTTAACTCTCAGCATCAACCCCCGACTGGGCGTCGGAAGCCAACACCAAGAACTTCATCGATGTGCCCTTTGACGGATTTTTAGCCCCGCCTTCAGGGGAGACGGGCCGACTAGAATACTGCACCACTCCTCGGCTAACCTCCATTATAACACACTCGATAATAGGCGACAATGACGCTCACTTTTCGCGAAGGGCGAAGTAATCGGCGACCTGCATCAGCCGCTCGGTATTCATTCCGCAGGGGCGGGTGAGCAACTGCTTCGCCTCCTCCACGGTCCTGCGGAGCAGCTCGCGGGACTTTTCCAATCCGATCAACGACGGATAAGTCGCTTTGTTTTTCGCCTGATCGCTGCCGACGGGTTTTCCGATCGTCTGCTGATCTCCGGCGACGTCCAGGATGTCGTCCTGAATCTGAAAAGCCAGTCCCAAAAGGCCCGCGAAGGAAGTGAGGAGCTCGAGCTGATCTTCCGTGGAGCCGGAGACGACGGCGCCGAGGCGAACCGAATAGACGATGAGATCCCCCGTCTTCCCCCGATGGATCGCCTCCAGTTCGGAAAGGGAAAGCCGGCGGTTCTCACCCTGGATATCCAGCACCTGTCCCCCCACCATCCCTTCGGCACCGGAACGCCGGGAACATTCCTCAATCAAAGCGAGGGCGGTCTCCGCCGGAAGTCCCGCCTCCCTGGCCGCCCGCGCCAAGAGACCGAAAGCTTTGGTGAGCAGCGCATCCCCGGCCAAGATGGCCATCGCCTCGCCGAAAACCTTATGATTGGTCGGCTTGCCGCGGCGGAAATCGTCGTCATCCATCGCGGGCAGATCGTCATGGATCAAGGAATAGGTATGAATCATCTCCACGGCGCCGGCAAAGGGAAGAGCCCTCTCCGCCGGACACCCGAGGGCCTCGGCGGTAGCCAGCACCAGGATGGGGCGCAACCGCTTCCCTCCCGCCAGCAAGGAATAAGCCATCGCCTCACGGAGCGGCCGGGGAACATCCGTCCAGCTCTCCACTTCCCTCTGCAGGAATCGGTGCACCTCTTCGGCCCTCGATTCCAGGTATTTTTCAATCGGTTCCACTTATTCCGCGTCCTCCTCAGGCCGGAAGGGCCTTTTCACCCAATCCCCGTTTTCCCTCAGCAGGATTTCCACCTGCTGCTCCGCCCGCTCCAGCCTCTGGCCGCAAAGGCGGGCGAGGCGCATGCCTTCCTCAAAGAGGCGGATGGATTCCTCCAGGGAGGTTTCGCCGCTTTCCAGCCGCTCCACCACCTGTTCCAACCGCTCGATCGCTTCCTCGAAGGAAAGCGCTTCCCGGTCCTGCTTCTTTTCCAAGGGTTCACTCATCGGACAACGCCTCCCGTCCCCACACTTGACAATCGATCCGCCCGTCGGCGAGCCGGACCCGGATGAGATCTCCGGGCTCCACGTCCGAGACGGACTGAATCAGCCGATCTTCCCCGTAGCGATATACGAGAGAATATCCCCGCCGCATCACCTTGAGCGGGCTGAGGCTGTCCAGCTTCCCTACCCGGTTTTCCCAAAGGGCGCGTCGATTGTGCAGAAGATTGATCATCCCCGCCGCGCACGACCGCTCCAACCGGCCAAGCCGCTCCCTGAGGGAGGAGATCCTCTCCGTCGGGCGACGAGCCCCGAGTCGGGCGACCAAATGCCCCAGTTCGCTGCGCCTCGCGTCCAGGCAGGTCCGAAAGGATTTCTCCAGATCCCAAACCAATTGATCCAGCCGCTGGTCCTGCTGTTTGAGCCTCACCCGGGGATGCTGGAAGGCCGGACGGTTTGTCAAGGATTCCAGCCGCTCCCGCTTGCGGATCAGAAGCTTATCCAGGGAGCGCACCAGGCGATCCGCGAGCAGGGCAAGCCGCTCCTCCAGATCCCGAAGGGCCGGGGCGACCAATTCGGCGGCGGCCGTCGGGGTGGCCGCCCGGACATCGGCCACCAGGTCGGCAATGGTCACGTCCGTCTCATGCCCCACCGCGGACACCACGGGAATGCGCGAACGGGATATGCTGCGGGCGACAACCTCTTCATTGAAGGCCCACAACTCCTCAAGGGATCCTCCTCCCCTGCCCACAATCAGCACATCCACCTCATCCCGCCGATTCACGAGCTCCAGGGTTTCGGCAATCGCCCGGGGGGCCTCCTCCCCCTGGACGGGAACGGGATAAATCAAAATCCGGGCGATCGGAAAGCGCCGGCGCAAAGTGGTGATGATGTCCTGGACGGCAGCGCCGCCGGGAGAGGTGATGACGCCGATTCGCCGCGGCAGAAAGGGAAGGGTTTTTTTCAGCTCGGGTGCGAAAAGCCCCTCGGCCTCCAATTTCTCCTTCAGCCTCTGAAAGGCCACATAAAGCTCCCCGACACCGTCGGGTTGCATCTCCAAGACATACAGCTGAAGCAGGCCGTCTCTTTCATAGACAGACACATAGCCCCGGGCCAACACCTGGTCGCCGTCGCGGGGCATGAACCGAAGGCGGCGGTTGTTTCCGGAAAACATCACCGCCCTTATCCGGCTGTTTTCATCCTTCAGGGTGAAATACATGTGCCCGCGGACGTGGTGATGAAAATTGGAAATCTCCCCGCGGACCCATACCGAAAAAAGACCCTCGTCCTCCTCCAAAACCGTGCGCAGATATCGCACCAGCTCGGTAACCGACAGCGCCTGCCGCTCGGATAACATTCTTCCGTCCTCCAAGATCCTCTAGCCTTGACCGATCCCGGCCGTCCGCTCCGCCGCCCGGACCGTGTTGACCAAAAGCATCGCCCGGGTCATCGGCCCCACGCCGCCGGGAACGGGCGTGATATGCGAAGCGATCGGACGGACCGCTTCAAAATCCACATCCCCCGTCAATCGGCCCTCCTCCGTTCGGTTGATTCCCACGTCGATGACCACGGCATTCGGACCGACGTGCTCCGGTCCGATCACATGGGCCTTTCCCACGGCAACCACCAGGATGTCGGCCCTCCGGGTGTGGGCCGAAAGGTCTTTCGTCTTGGAATGGCACATGGTGACGGTGGCATTCGCTTGCTGAAGAAGAATGGAGATCGGCTTTCCGACAATGTTGCTCCTGCCGACCACCACCGCATGCTTTCCGGCGACGGAGATTCCGGTGCGCCGGAGCATTTCCATGATCCCGTAGGGGGTGCACGGTAGGAAGGCCTCCTGACCGATCACCATTTTCCCCACGTTGATCGGATGAAACCCGTCCACATCCTTTTCCGGCCGAATGCGATGGATGACCCGTTCGGCGGAAATATGCCGGGGAAGCGGCAGCTGCACCAAAATGCCGTGGAACGAGGGATCCTCGTTCAGGCGATCGATCTGACGGAGCAAAACCTCTTCCGGAGTGTTCTCCGGCAATCGGACCAATTCCGAACGGATCCCCACATCGCGACAATCCCGAATTTTCCCCCGCACGTAAGTCTCGGAAGCGGGATCGTCTCCCACGAGGATCACCGCCAATCCGGGCCGGATGCCGGACTCCGAATCCAGCCGGTCGATCCGGGCCGCGAGTTCCCGCTTCACATCCGCAGCCATCGATTTTCCGTCAATCAGTTGTCCAGCCGCCAATCAAATGCTCCTCTCTGTTTAGGGACTGACCCTTTTTTTCTTGAACACAGTGTATCCTTTTTACAAATCGAAGTAAAGAAACGAAAGCGATTTATCCCGACTGCCTTCGCCACATTTCCAGTCCGATCCGGGCTACCCCGAAGCCGTTGTCCCCCGAATAACGGGGATCGGCGAAATGAAGGCGCGCCCCCACCGCCGGATGCTCCAGGCGAAGGCGCAATCGCTCGCGAATCAGTCCGTTGGCGGCCACTCCCCCGACGATCAGCACGGTGCGGCAGTATCCGGACCGGAACGCGTTCAAAAGCCACCGTTCCAAGGTGTTGGCGATGCAGCGCAGGGTGGCGAAAGCGATCCCCTCGGGAGCCAATTCCCCTTTTTCCCACATCCGGAGCAAGGCGGTCTCCGGACCCGAAAAGGAACAATCCAGCCCCCGGACCGCCGACGCGACCGTCACCGGCGAACCCTCATAGCCAAGCGCCAATTTCTCCAACGTAGGGCCGGCGGGAAAGGGAAGACCCATCGCCACGCCCACCCGATCCACCAGCTGGCCGGCGTTCAGATCCCTCGTTCCGCCGAGCCGGTTGATCTCATAACCCTCATCTTTTTTCGCCACCTGCAACAGCTCGGTGGTGCCGCCGGAGAGATGGACCGCTAAAAAGGAATTCTCCGTCAGCGGAGGGCTGGCCGTGGCGACACCTGCGGCGATGTGCCCTTCCTGGTGCGTGGTCTTGCAAAAAGGAATTCCCCACGCCTTGGACAAGGAAAAGCCCCAGGAAAGCCCCACCTCGAAGACCGGCATGTAGGATTCTTCCTGCGGCCGGGGAGCCCGGCTGGCGGAGACCGCTACAACCCGGACATCCTGCAGGTTCATTCGGGAAAGCAGGCGCGGGAGATTTCGAACGTGGCCAAACACGGCGGTGGATTGCTGAAGACCGCGCTCTCCCCGGGGCACCTCCAAACCCTTCCGCTCGTCAAACAAGGGATTTCCTTCCTCGTCGACGAGACAGAGCGAGGTGAAATAATTGCTCGTGTCAATCCCGAGCACCGCCGGACGCTTTCCCATCACGAACCCTCCGCCGCCAGCCGTTTCAGGATGGCCTCGATATTCTCCACGACCCCTCCCAGCACTCCGTTGACGAAACGGCCCGAATTCTCGTCACCGAAGGTCTTGGCCAGCTCGACCGCCTCATTGAGGGTCACGCCGTACGGGATCTCCGTTTCAAAGAGCAATTCATACACCGCCATTCGCAAAATCGAACGGTCAACGACCGCCAACCGGGAAAGGGACCAGCCCCTTTTGAGGTGCTGTCCGATCACCGGATCGATGACCTGCCGTTTCTCCCACACGCCGCGCACCAAACGCCAAAAAAAGGAGCGTTCCTGATCCGGTACTTCCTCCGCCAGACTCTGAATCCCTTCCCCTTCCTCTCCCCGCACATCGGACTGATACAGCGCCTGGAGCGCTTTTTCCCTGGCCACTCTTCGACTCATATCCTCACCACCTCGAAAAAAGACCCGGGCCGTGGACAGCCGGGTCCTATTTGCGAATCCATTTGTCCGAGAGAATGGTAGACACCACCTTTTCCAAATCCTCCCGGCGATCCAACCGCCAGCCCCACAGATAACCCAACCCGACGAACATCGCAAACACCACCGTTTTCCAGAAGCCGACGATAAGATAGATGAATCCCAGAACAAATCCGAAAAGCGTGCCCACCATTCGGCCGCCATGCGTCTCAAACAACTTCTCCCAAGGGATAAAGTTCAAGAGGGATCACCGCCTTAATCGACACGGATGCGGGAGCGCTCAGGCTGAACCGTGTCCTTCACCAGCACCGATACCTGACTCACTTCCACCCCGGCAATCTCCTCCACCTGCTTTTTCACAATTCGTTGCAGCTCTTCGGAAAGGAGCTGAATCGGGGTTTCCCCGTCCACCGTGATTTTCAGGCCGATGCCGACGGACGAGGGCGAATCGCTGGAAAACCGGACCCGCGCCGTCAAGTCGCGGATTCCCTTTACCCCGCGGGCCGCTTTCGACGCGATGCTCTCCAACGTATCCAGGGAGATGCGGATGTAGCCGAACTCCGTCAGGCGGTCCACCCCTTCGTCCTTCGGCCCCCACATGGCCGAAAACAACAGACGAAGGCTCGACAGGAAGAGAAGCAGGCCGATCACCGCAACCGTCCACCGGAAGTGAGGAGTTTCCCAGACCCATTCCAGGGGCGCCGCTCCCGCTTTGGCGAGGGCTACAACGGCGGACAGGACGGCAACAACCAGGCTGTGAAGAATCAGGAGGAGTCTGTCGAACAGACTCATATCCCCTCCCCCTTCCGAATCATTACTCGCGGCCGTTACTTCACCCGTTGCGTCGCCTCGACCGTGTTCGTCTTCTCGGGAAACTTGACCGCTTCCACACGGACATTGACGCTTTCAACGCGCAGTCCCGTCATCGTCTCCACCGCGTTTTTCACTTGTTCCTGAACCGCTTTCCCCACATCCGGAATGTAGGATCCGTATTTGACGAGAATGGCCACCTCGATCGACAGCCCCTCCTCAAATTCCACGCGAATCCCCTGCCGCGGGTTTTTCCGGCCGAGAAACTGGCTGATGTCGTCAACGACACCTCCGCTCATGCCGGCAACGCCGTCCACTTGGACGACGGCCAAACCCGCGATGATCTGAATCACTTCCGGAGCAATCTCGACTTTCCCCAAGTCGGTTGACTGATACTCGACATCCCAGTTACTCATTTCCGCTCGTTCGCTCCTCATCGAGATTGGTAGTTTCCAGGAATTGAATATGGACATCCCCTTCCAAGAACTTCGGGTGATTCAAGAGCTTCAGGTGGAAGGGAATCGTCGTTTTTACGCCCTCAATGGCGAACTCGTTCAGGGCTCGGATCATCCGACGGATCGCCTCATCCCGGTCCTTGCCCCAGACAATCACCTTCGCGATCATCGAATCGTAATAGGGCGGGATGCGATAACCGCCGTAGGCGGCACTGTCGATGCGAACGCCGGCTCCTCCCGGAGGAAGGTAAAACTGGATCGTCCCCGGGGAAGGCATGAAGTTCCGGTCGGGATCCTCGGCGTTGATGCGGCACTCGATGGCCCATCCATCCAGCCTCACATCCTCCTGGCGGATGGAGAGGGGTTCTCCCGCCGCCACCCGGATCTGCTCCTTCACCAAATCCACCCCGGTGATCCATTCCGTCACGGGGTGCTCCACCTGGATCCGCGTGTTCATTTCCATAAAATAAAAATTCCCGTCGCGATCCAGCAAAAACTCCACCGTTCCGGCGCCGGAATAATTCACCGCCTTGGCAGCGGCGACGGCGGCCTGCCCCATCTTCTCCCTCAACTCCGGGGTGAGAGCGGGAGAAGGGGCCTCTTCGATCAGCTTCTGATACCTTCGCTGAATGGAACAATCGCGCTCTCCCAGATGGATCACATTTCCGTGTTGGTCGGCCAAAACCTGAATCTCCACGTGTCTCGGACGAGACAAAAACTTTTCGAGGTATACCCCGGGATTGCCGAAGTTGGCTTCGGCTTCCTGCTGTGCCATCCGGATGGTGCGTCTCAGTTCATCTTCGCTGTGAACGACGCGCATCCCTTTTCCGCCGCCTCCGGCGGTGGCCTTGACCATCACCGGGTAACCGATCGATGCCGCCGTCTCCAGCGCGACATCCAGGTCTTCAATCACGCCTTCGGTCCCCGGCACCACCGGTACCCCGGCCTTTTTCATGGTTTCCCGGGCGGTCGTCTTGTCTCCCATCTTGCTGATCGCATCCGGATGCGGGCCGATGAAGGTGATGCCGCAAGCGGCGCAGAGCTCGGCAAAATCGGCATTTTCCGCCAAGAAACCGTATCCGGGGTGGACGGCGTCCGCTCCGATCAGGGTAGCGGTGCTGATCAGGTTGGTCATGTTCAGGTAACTGTCCCGGGATGGAGCGGGGCCGATGCAGTACGCCTCATCGGCCAGTTTCACATGCAGTGAATCTTGGTCAGCTTCGGAATAGACGGCAGCCGTGGCAATTCCCAACTCGCGGCAGGCTCGGATCACGCGAACCGCAATCTCTCCACGGTTGGCGATGAGCACCTTTTTAAACAAACGGCTTCCTCCCGCGCTCATTCGGTCTTCACCAGGAACAGGGGCTGACCGTATTCCACGAGCTGACCATTTTCCACCAGGATCTCGACGATTTCGCCGCGCACTTCCGCCTCGATTTCGTTCATCAGCTTCATCGCTTCAATGATGCAGACCACGGTCTTTTCGTCCACCCGGTCGCCGACCTGAACGTAGGGATCGGCATCCGGTGCGGGCGCCCGATAAAAGGTCCCCACCATCGGAGAGACGATCTTATGTAATTGGGCGTCATCCTCCGCCTTGACCTCGGCCGCCTTCGGCTCGGGGGCGGCGGCAGTCTGCGGCGACGGAGTCGGTGCGGGCTCGGTTACAGCCGGCTTCGGCGCCGCTTCCACCTTTTCCGGAGCAGGCTGAGGCGTCACGGCAACGGGCTGTTCCTTCGCGCCCTTCTTTATCACCAGTTTCGCGCCGTCTTTTTCCATCTGGAATTCGTCGATTCTCGATTCATCAATCAAACGGATCAGTTCGCGCAGTTCATGCATTCGGAACGGCACGAGCTTCACTCCTCTCACTTTTCAAGCGGTGACGATTTTATCATACATGTTTTTAGCCCCGCTTGGCCACCCCTTCCCTCCATTTTAACCTGGAATGAAAAGAAAAAACCCTCCGGGTGCGGAGGGCGAGAAAGCGCCGAGAGCGTCACGGGCGGTATGCGACGGATACCTGCGTCGCGGGAACGTCCATGTGTTTTTTCACCAGGCTGATCAACTTGACCACCTGGGAATGGGTAAGCTTCTCGCTCTGGACGATCACATCCACGTGTTTGTCTCCCGAGATCACCACCGCGTCGCGAAATCCTTCGTTCCGGATCAGCTCTTCCAATACGGATTCCGTTTTATCCACCTTCATCAGCTGGTCGATCTTGCGCTGTGCCTCCTCCAATTCCTCCTTCGACGACTTGGGATTGGTCAAGATATTCATGTATTCTTCCGTCATCTTGGAGCGAAGGTTGTTACGCTGCAGCTGGTATCCCACGAAATAGTCGCTGCCCGCATTCTGGATGTCGTCCTTTGAATCGGCCTCTTCCGTTTTGAGATCCACCTGCACCTCATTCTCCTTGGACGGCTGACCGGCCTGCTCGACCGGTTCCACGGGTCCCGTGACAATGTAATAGGCGGACAGGACCACCATCAGCGTGAGCATCGTCACCAGCCAGACCGTCTGTTTGTTCATCGTCATCCTGCATCCCTCCCGTCATGGGTTGAAATCGCTATCCTTTCGGCAGCACGGAGATTCGATGAACGGGCACGTCCAACACCCGTTGCACCGCTTCGATAATCAGCGCTCTCCTCTTCAAATCCTCCGCCCCCTCCGCAACGATCAACACGCCGCGCACCCGGGGCTTGATCCGCTTGACCACAATCGGCTTTTCCCCGTCATCCGTCCGGTGAAGGACGACCTTGTCCTCCACGGTGTGCTCGTTGATCTTCCGCGTGCCGCCTTTCTTGTCGCTCTCTTCCGTCACCTGCTGCGTTTCCCGCCTGTCCTTTTCCACCACCGTCTCCTCGGAGGACTCCAGATTGACCATCACCGACACGTTCTCCACGCCGACAATCTTCCCCAGGACATCCCTCAGTTGGGATTCGTACATCTCCTCATAGTCCTGCATGGTCATGTCCTTGTTTCCGAAGGCCGCGGCAGGGACCGAACCCTCCTTCGAGTCCGCCGAAGAGTATGAATTGCCCGGCACCTCCTGCTCAACGGAAAAGAAGGAGGACAAGATCATCAGCGCGGCACCCAGGCAGCCGATCAGAATCAACCAGCGGAAGGTGTTCACCCTTTTGGCTCCCTGTTCGCCACCTCCCCACATTTTCTCCAGCCGGTCAAACAGCCCTTTGAACACCGGTACCCCTCCTCAGGAAGCATCCTCCCAGGCCACATGCACCTGTTCGGGTGACAATTCCCATTTCTGCTGCAGATAACTGGCGATCCGGGAGGGCGCCCGGGGAGAGGGGGAATCCCGCTCCGCGGAAGCGGGCTGATCGGGACCGATGACCACGGGTTCCACCGGTTGAACGGGCATCACTTCACCCCCTTCCCCTTCGTTCCGCCGAGGGGAAATCACCAGCCGAACCCGTTGGATGGCGGGAGATTCCTTTTCCCCGGCCTGGGAGACGGACACTTCGCTCCTTACAACCCTCACGTCAAATTGCCTTTCCACATCCTGTTTGATCGACTCCGCCAACTTCTGCTGCACCTGAGAAAGAACCAACTGTTCCTGGGTTTTTTGAAGGGCTTCCCCTTCCCGGCGGATGGTGCTCAAGTCGGTGACGTTCCCCTCCGGCACCCCTTGACTTTCCGCGGTGAAGGATGCGAGATCCAAATTCTTGTCCAACAGAGAGAAAATCGGATTTAAAATCGCCAAGATGATCAACAATCCCATCACCAGCTTCACATAGCGCTCCATCGAGTGATTGGGAAGAAGGAGATCGAAAAAGGTGGCGACGAGCACCAACAGGATGATCTGTTTGAGCCATCCGCCGACGAATTCCATCATTTCCCTCACCTACCGGATCATCACCGAGATGTTCCCGGCCGCTACGATAATGGTGACCGCCAGGAAGAACATCAGCCCGACGGTGGCCAACGCCCCGAAAATGTACATCAGGGTTTTCCCGATGATGTTCAGGCAATCGATGATCGGGCCGCTCCCGAGGGGCTGCATCACCGCTGCCGAAAAGTTGTAGATGATGGCAAGGGAAATGATTTTCAGTGCCGGAAAGGCGCTGATAAACAGCAAAATCAACACCCCCGCCATTCCCACCGCATTTTTCACCAGCAGAGAGGCGCCCACCACCGTGTCCGCCGCGTCGGAAAACATCCGCCCCACAACCGGAACAAAATTTCCCGTCAGGTATTTCGCCGTACGGATGGTCACCCCGTCGGTGACCGCCGCCGTCGCCCCCTGGATGGAGATGATGCCCAGAAAGATGGTCAAAAGCCCTCCCAACAGCGCCACGCTCACCCTCCGAAACAGATCGGCCAACTGGTTCAACTTGTATTTTTCCGAAAGGCAGCTGACGATGCCGAGCACCGCCGAAAAGAACAGGAGCGGAAAAATCACGGTGTAGATCAGTGTTCCGACAATGTGGATCATGAAAACGATCAGGGGGTGAAACATGGCCACGGAACCGAAATTGCCCATGGACGCGAGCAGCGTCAACACCAGCGGAATCAGCGCCAGCATGAAGTGGATCATCCGCTCGATGGCCGTTTTGGCCGACTCGACAGCCACGGAAAAACTGTCCACCGCGAGGATGATGATCACCATGAACACGACGGCAAAGGCCACTCGGCTCACCTGATTGTGCTGAAAGGCGGTGGAAAGGAGCTGTAGGATCATGCTCAATACGGTGAGGACGATCACCGTGCCGAGCAGCTTTCCGCTGTAAAGGATCTCGTGGAAAAAGTACCGGGCCAAAGCCGTCAGCGTTCCCTCCAGGGAAAAACCGCCCTCCGGGGAAAGGACCGCGTCAAAAAGGTTCCCTTTTTCTCCCCCCGGCATATACCGGCCGTACTCCTGCTTCAGGTCCCGCCAAAAAGACTCCAGCGGTTCCGTGTCCAGCTGCTCCAGCTGGGTCCGCACCAATTGGTCGCTGACGGAGGAATCCGGCTGGTTTTCGGCGGCGGCGCAGAAAATCGGCGCCATCAGGAAGATCACCATCATAAGCCCGATCCGCTTCAGGGACCGTTCCATGGGCAACCATCCTCACGATGGAAGGATTTTGATGATCGTCTCGATGATCATCATCACAATGGGAATCGCCATCACCATGATCAGCACTTTTCCGGCCATCTCAATTTTGGAAGCGATGGAGCCCTGCCCCGCGTCCCGCGTCACCTGTGCGCCGAATTCGGCGATGTAGGCGATGCCGATGATCTTCAGCACCGTCTCGAGAAAGGTCGTCTTCACACCCGCCTGGGTGGCCAGCTGTTCCAGGGTTCGGATCACATCGGCCAACTTGCCTGCAAGGGAGATAAAAATGACAATCCCGGCGAAGGTGGCGAGCAAAAAGGCGAAGACGGGTTTTTGTTCCTTGATGACCAGGATGAGAAAGGTGGCGATCAAACCGAGGCCGACCACCTGGATGATTTCCAAGGGGATCGCCCCCTTCTCACGACTTGAACAGGAAAACGTTTTTGATCGTCTGGAACAGATCCTCCACCATCGTGGCCACCATGAACAAGACCACGATAAACCCGATCAGCGTCACCCATTGGGCATAATCTTCCTTGCCCATCTGCTTGAGGACCGTGTGCATCATGGCGACGATGATCCCGATTCCGGCGATTTGAAAGACAGCGTCCACATTGAACGACATCGGTGACCCCCCGGTCGTAAAAGGCTAGATCATCAGAATGACGAGGAGCGCTCCGGCAAGAAACCCCAGGGTCTTGCACATCTTTTCGTAACGCACCTGCTCGTCCCTGGCATGATTCTCCTCCACCTTCAGATTGGCGATCGCCATCCTCAGATGCTGCAGTTGATCCTGGCGGTCGGACAGACCCAAGGTCTTGCCGAAATCAATCATCACTTCCCGCTCGGGCACGCCCATCGCCGTACGCGGCCACGTCTCCTCCACGGCCTTTTTCCAACACTGGTACGTGGATGCTCCATCGAGGGTCTCCAGATATCGGACGCAGGAGGAAAAGAGGGAAGCGACCGGGTCCCGCTCCCGTTTCCCGATCAACCGAAAGGCTTCCACCAGCGTGCGGGATCCGTAGGCGATATCCGTCTCCAACAGGGACAGGGACTGGCGGAGCTGTCGGATTTGCCTGGGGCGTTCGGCATAACGGCGGGCCATGCGAAATCCGGTCATGGTGGTGGAAATCAGGATCAAAACGGCTCCGATCAACTTCAGCATGGTGAACGGACCATCTCCATCCGTCCGACCCGTCGAAAGGACCGATCGAACACGCCTTCCACCGTGCCGGGACCGCGACGCCGGCTCAGCAATACATACCGGCCGAACACCCCGTCCCGCGCAAGAGCGGAAATCGTGGGCCTTCGGCACACCTCTTCCAAGGTGCGGCCGTGGGCTGTGGTAAACACTTGCACCCCGGCATGAACCGCCTCGTACACCGCCTCCCCGTCCTCCCTGCGACCGATCTCATCCACCACCAGAATGTCCGGCGACATGGAACGGATCATCATCATCATCCCTTCCGCTTTCGGGCATCCGTCCAACACATCCGTTCGGGGGCCGACATCATGCTGGGGAATTCCCTGCACGCACCCGGCCAGCTCCGATCGCTCATCCACAATCCCCACCTTTAGGGGGGAGAGGCCCTTGTCCCCGGTGCTGACGATCCGCGCCAGATCCCGGAGCAGAGTGGTCTTCCCGCATTGCGGCGGCGAAACGATGAGCACGTTCTCCGCCCGCCCTCCTTGAAAGAGGTAAGGGATGAGATCGCCCGCCACCCCGGGGATCTGTCGTGCGATCCGGACGTTGAATCCGGTGATGTCCCTCAGGTGTTTCACCCTCCCCCCTTCGACGACCACTTTCCCGGCCAACCCGATCCGGTGTCCACCTTCGATGGTGACGTATCCCCTCCTCAGCTCCTCTTCCAGCGCATACAGGGAATGGTTGCTGATCAGATTCAGCATCTTCCGGCAATCTTCCCCGGAAGGCCGGTACGCATCCCGGGGATCCCGGGTAAGCCCGCCCTTCGGAGTGACAAACCGGGACTTTTCCGTCGTGATGATCTCCAGAGGGCGATCCTGCCGCACTCGGATTTCCTCCAGCCGGCTCTTCACCTCCGCCGGCAGGGATTCCATCAAGTTCCGGATGGACAGCGGAAGCACGCCGAGCACTCGGTGAACCATGGGGAAGCCTCCTGTCCACTCGGTTTACCTCATACTTATTGCCCGTCCCGGTGCAATATGACCAAGCCAACAAAAAAGAGCGGCCAAGCCGCTCCGATTTTTCCGCAAGGGGGATAATCCCTTCAGGACCGATTGTGACGATTGAAGCACTGCTCAATTGATCCGCGGGGGCTCCATCTCCTCCTTCGCGTATTCTCCGTTTGCAGGAACCTTCCGCTGCCCTTCTTCGTCCCGGTTGACCAGGAGCACCGTGCGGCAGTCGGGACAAATCACTTCCTCCACGGAATCATCATCCAACACCTTCTCGTCAACCCATACATCCTCCCGGCACTCCGGACACTCCACCTTCAGATATCCGGCATCTTCCTCCTGCAAATCTTCCTCATCGTACACGGTCATTTCCAAATCATTCAGGTCCTCGTCGATCGCCTCCACGTACTCCTCCAACTCCTCCTGCCTTCGGCTCAACTGTTCCGTTTCCTCCATCCACTCATCGAGAAGCTGGATGAGGCGCTGGAACGCCCGGAGGCTCAACCGATGATCCCGCTCTTCTCCTTCGGTCATCCCCTTGAGATAGGACAACTCCCGTCGCAGGCGCTCAAATGATGTTGCCATGACTGCATCCCTCCTGTTTGCAAACTTCACCGTTATTGTCGCCCGAGGACCCTTCCCGAATACCCCTGATACAAAAAGCCGTTTTGGATACCCTAAGGGGAGCACCACCAACGGAGTGAGGTGAACCCCTTGTTTCAACAAGAACGGACGGAGGAGAACCGCCGAGGCTTTTGGGTTGTCCTCCTCACACTGAGCACCATCCCCTTGCTCATGGTCCTCGGCAATTCCATGCTGATTCCCGTCCTGCCTGCGATCCGATCGGAGCTGAACATTTCCCAACTTCAGGTAAGCCTCTTGATCACGCTGTTTTCCATCCCCGCCGGAGTGGTCATCCCCATTTCCGGCATCCTCTCAGATCGTTTCGGGCGAAAAAAAGTGATCATCCCCAGCCTGCTGCTGTATGGTGCGGGGGGAGTTCTGGCGGGGTTTGCCTCCACTGCGGGCTCGTACATGACCATGCTGGCGGGACGAATCCTTCAGGGTATCGGGGCGGCCGGCACCGCTCCCATCGCCATGGCCCTGGTCAGCGACCTGTACCGCGGGGAAAAGCGGAGCAAGGCCCTGGGAATCCTGGAAGCCTCCAACGGCATGGGAAAAGTGCTCAGCCCCATCCTCGGCGCGCTGCTCGCCCTCATCGTTTGGTACGCGGTTTATTTCGCCTTCCCCGTCCTCATCGTCCCCGCGGCCGCCGCCCTGTGGATTTTCGTGAAGGAACCCGAAAGAACCTATCAGGTTCCCCCGATTGCCCAATATCGGAAACACCTGAAGAAAATATGGAAAAGACAGGGGAAGTGGTTGCTCGTCGCCTTTTTGGCCGGAGCGGTCACGCTTTTCATCCTGTTCGGCGTCCTTTTCTACCTGTCGGACATCCTGGAAGCCAAATACCGGGTCGACGGGATTCTGAAAGGGCTGATCCTGGCCATCCCCCTGTTGGCCATGAGCTCCACCTCGTACTGGACGGGGGGACACATCCGCCAAAAGACGCGACGGATGAGATTTTTCATCAGTGGCGGATTGTTCGCCATCTCCCTGGCGATGGCGGTCATCCCCTTTTTCACCAATACCTATGTGCTCCTGGGACTCCTCGTGCTGATCGGAATCGGCAGCGGACTGGTCCTTCCCAGCCTCAACACCCTCATCACTTCCGCCGTCGGAGCCGATGAACGGGGAATCGTCACCTCCCTGTACGGCAGCGTCCGCTTCTTGGGGGTGGCGATCGGTCCCCCGATCTTCGGAGTATTGGAAAACCAGCGCCTTCTGCTGTTCCTGGGGGCCAGCGCCTTGGCCGCCCTGTCGGGCGTTCTCGCCCTGAAAACCATCCGTCAGACGGGCCTTCTCCGGGGAAAGGGCGGACAAACCCGCGTCCTCCTTCGCAAAAGAGGGTTGCAACCCACTTGATTCTCTGGGCACCCGCCGAGCGCTTCCGCATAACATGAAAACAGAAAACCGCGTTGGGGAAAGAAACAGGAAGCGAGGGAAGACCGATGGAACGGAACACGGGAACTGTTTGGGATCCCAGGCTTACGGATCCCACCCTGAGCCGGCGGGGCAAGCCGCGCAGCAAAGGATTGACCATGGTGCTGGACAAGGGCTTGGGACTGTCCGCCTTTCTCGATCTGCTGGAGATGTCCTCCGAATACATCGATTGGATCAAACTGGGATTTGGCACCGCCGGGCTCACCCCCGCCCCCCTTTTGACCCGGAAGATCGAGCTGGCTCGCGCCTTCGGGGTGTTCCTCTACCCGGGAGGCACCTTTTTTGAAGTCGCCCGGAGCCAAAACCAATGGATTGCCTACCTGGACACCCTCCGGGAATTGGGATTTGAATGGATCGAAATTTCCGACGGAACCATCTCACTGACCCCCACGGAGCGGAGCCGGATCATCCGGACGGCCAAAGCAAAGGGGTTTCAGGTGATCACGGAGGTCGGCAAAAAGCAGTCGGGATCCGTCATCCCGGACGATCTCCTCGTCGAAACCTACATCCGGGACCGGGAGGACGGGGCTTCCTACGTCATCGTGGAGGGGAGGGAATCGGGAGAAAACGTCGGAATCTACGATCCCAAAGGGGACATGGACGAAGATTTTGTTCTCCGCATCCGGGAACGGATCGATACAAGCCGCCTGATCTGGGAAGCTCCGAAGAAATCCCAGCAGGCGCATCTCATGCACCTCCTGGGCCCGGGCGTCAACTTGGGGAACATTCCTTCACAGGAAGTGCTCGCCGTCGAATCCCTCCGCCGCGGGCTACGCTCGGATACCTTTCAGTTCGGCATGCAAAAGGAGGAGGTTGAACTGCTGGAAGGCTAATAATTTGTCCCCTCCGAACATAATGTGGTAGCAAACACATCGGACAGGGGATGCCCATGAATCCGGATCTGTTCCTCGTCATCCTCATCGTCATCGGATTGGTCGGACGGTCTCCCATCATTTCCACCGCCGCCAGCCTTTTGTTGATCCTGAAATTGACCCACCTGGAACGCTATTTTCCCGCCGTGGAAAGGCGCGGTTTGGAATTGGGGTTGTTGTTTCTCACCATCGCCGTCCTGGTCCCCTTTGCCACCGGGCGGATTTCCGTCAAGGAGATCACCTCCATGTTCACCTCTCTTCCCGGGATCCTGGCCATCATCGGGGGAATGCTGGCCACCTACATGAACGGAAAGGGATTGGATCTTTTGAAGATGGATCCCCAACTGATCATCGGGCTGGTGATCGGGTCCATCATCGGGATCGTCATGCTGAGGGGAATTCCCGTCGGCCCACTGATGGCCGCGGGAATCACCGCCTTTTTGCTCAAAGTGCTCAACTGGATATGGTCCAGATGAGCATGCAATCATCCTAAATCCGTCAGATACGCACAAGAGGGAGTGCGCCTGTGGCACACTCCCTCTTGTGATGTTCCTCTAGGCCCGGGAGACGTACTCTCCGCTCCGGGTGTCGATGATCAGCCGATCTCCCTCCTGGACGAACAGAGGAACCTGGACAACCAATCCCGTCTCCAGCTTGGCAGGCTTGCTGCCGCCCGTCGCCGTGTCCCCCTTGATGCCGGGTTCGGTCTCCACCACTTCCAGCTCGACGGTGTTGGGCAGCTGAACCCCGATGGTGTCCCCCTTGTAGATAACCAGGTTGACGTTCATGTTTTCCTTGAGAAATTTGACTTCCCGCTCCAGCCGCTCCCTCGGCAGGCTGACCTGCTCGTAGGTTTCGTTGTCCATGAAGGTGTATTCGCCGCCGCTTTCATACAGATACTGCATCTGCCGCGTCTCCACGTGGGCGCGGGGAACCTTTTCTCCCGCCCGGAAGGTCTTCTCCTGGATGTTTCCGTTGCGGAGGTTGCGCAACTTCGAGCGGACAAAGGCGGCTCCTTTTCCGGGCTTCACATGTTGAAACTCCATCACTTGCCAGACGTCCCCGTCCAGTTCGATGGTCAATCCCACGCGAAAATCATTGGTTGAGATCATGATTCATCCTCCTTGCTCTCTGTCCCTATTGGATCACGATGAGATGTTTCGGACTCTGCGTCAACACTTCGCACCCGTCCTCCGTCACGATCACGTCATCCTCGATGCGGACGCCCCCGAAATCGGGAAGGTAAATTCCCGGTTCCACCGTAACCACCATTCCCGGCTGCAAAATCTCCTCCCCCCTCGGGGAAAGCCGCGGCGCCTCGTGGACTTCCATTCCCAGGCCGTGGCCGGTTCCGTGACCAAAGTAATCGGCATATCCGTGATCCTTGATCCGGTCCCTGGCCACCCGGTCCGCCTCCTTTCCGGTCATGCCGGGACGGATCGCATCGACGGCGGCCTGCTGTGCCTCCCTGACCACTTCGTAGATCTTTCGCTGCTGGTCGTTCGGCTCTCCCAACACCACCGTCCGGGTGATGTCCGAACAATAACCGCGATACGAGGCCCCGAAATCGAGGGTAACCAGGTCCCCCTTTTCCAACACACGGTCGCTGGCCACACCGTGGGGAAGGGCCGACCGGGGACCGGAAGCCACAATGATGGCAAAGGCGGAGCCGTCCGCCCCCATCTCCCGCATCATGAACTCGAGGCGCAGGGCGATCTCCCGTTCCGTCCGGCCGGGACGAAGCTCCTCCAGAATGCGGTCAAAGGCCCGATCGACGATTGCCGCCGCTTGCCTGATCACATCCAGTTCCTCTTCGTCCTTCACCGCCCGGAGGGACTCGACCATGCGGCTTGTGGGCACCGTTTCTCTGTCCCCCATGGACTTTCTTAGTCTTGCCACTTCCCCGTAGGTTAAATGATCCTGCTCAAAAGCCAGGGCCTTTAATCCGCGCTGCCGGCAGAGATCGGCGACGGCCTGAAAAATGTCGCCGTCATGGCGGTACGCCTCAAAATGAGGCGACTGCTGCCTCACCTGGGTCATATAACGAAAATCGGTGATCAGGAGCGCATCCTTTTCCGTGACAAGCGCCATTCCCGCCGTTCCGGCAAAGCCCGTTATGTAACGCCGGTTGATGGGATGACTGATCAACAAAGCCTCAAGGTCCTTTTCAGACATTTTCGCCCGCAGCCGGGCCAATCGTTCCTCCATCTGGATCCCCCCTCTGCAAGACGCCCAACCTCACTGCCACCGCGTACAGGGCAAGCTCGTATCCGAGCGGACCGAAGCCCACGATCTGCCCGTCACTGATCGGAGCGGTCACCGAATGGGACCGAAAGGTTTCCCGGGCATGCACATTGGACAGGTGGACTTCGACAAAGGGCACATTCACGGAAGCGAGTGCGTCCCGAATCGCGTAACTGTAATGGGTGAAAGCCCCCGGATTGATGATTATGTAATCGAAGGTGCCCTCGGCGGCGTGGATCCGGTCGATCAATTCCCCTTCATGGTTGGATTGAAAGCACTCCACTTTCAATCCCCAGGCCTTCGCCCGACTCCGGACCCGCTCATTCAACTCGTCCAGGGTGACCCGTCCGTATATGTCCGGTTCCCGCTTTCCCAATCGGTTCAGGTTGGGGCCGTTCAAGATGAGAATGCGAGCCACACGCCCCCCTCCTCTCGTTTCTGCCAGCCATTTTATCACAAAATCCCCTTCGAGAGGATCGCTTTTGTTCATCCTCTCCGCCTTTCGTCCGTTTTGTGTTAAAATGAGGGAGAGATTTGCATTTCAAGCAAACCCGCGGCGAGCTTCCCCCGGGTTCCAATCCTTTACCCAGTGGTGGTTGCGATATGAGCAAACCCGTGGCCTACGGCGGCCAAGCCGTGATCGAAGGCGTCATGTTCGGCGGACGCTACGTTCAAGTGACGGCAGTCCGGCGAAAGGACGGCCGGATTGAAACCTACGAAACCTTCAGCCGACCTTCCCCTCTCATTCGCGTTCTTCGCAGGATTCCCTTCGTCCGGGGGATGGTCGCCCTGATCGAAGCCGGCATATCGGGAGCGAAACACCTTCAATTCGCCTCCGAACGGTACGAACTGGATGAGGCTCCAGACCGTCCCGACGAGGAAAAGTCCTCATCCCCATCCCAGCTGGAGATGATTCTGGGCGTCGCCGTCGCCGGCGTGCTGTCCCTCTTGTTCGGCAAGATGCTGTTCACCGCCTTGCCCGCCTTTTTGGCCAGCATTCTGTTTGACCGATACATCAGCAACCTGATCGTCCAAAACCTGATTGAAGGCGGAATCAAGACCCTTTTGCTTCTGGGTTACCTGTTCCTCATTTCACAGGCACCGGCCATCAAGCGCCTGTTTCAGTATCACGGGGCCGAGCACAAGGTGATTAACGCCTACGAGGCAGGGGTAGAATTAACTGTAGACAACGTCCAACAGCGCTCCACCCTCCACTACCGATGCGGAAGCAGTTTCATCGTGCTCACGATCCTGATCGGGGTGGTCATCTATTCCTTCTTCAGCTACGAAAACGTCTGGGATCGGATTGCCACCCGCCTGCTGCTTTTGCCCATCGTCGTCGGATTGTCCTACGAGATGCTCAAATTTACCAACGCAGTGCGAGACATTCCCATACTCAACTACCTCGGCTATCCGGGACTGTGGCTTCAGAAATTGACCACCCGCGAGCCTCGGGACGATCAAGTGGAGGTGGCCATCGCCGCCTTTGAGCGCATGCGCATCCTGGACGATCAATACGCCGAAAAAGCCGCCGTCTCCTCCAAGGTTCCGATCGGAATGACCGGCTTGACCGGTGACGAACCCCTGGGGAAATGAGGTTGGTCGGATGTACGGTCGAAGGTGGAAAATCTGGCGCTATACCGTCTACGCGCTGATCGGGATCGGGCTGTTGAGTGTCTTCAGCCAAAAACCGGGGGGAATTCTCTTCCCCCTGCTGTTGGTGGGGATCATCTATTTCCTCTACAAACGTCCCCCGCGATGGCTGATGCGCTTGGTCTACCCGTCGCGCCCCCATTCGTCGAGAAGGCCCCAGCCCCTCAGCGGCAAACGGACAGCCAAAGGGAGGCCCCACCTCCGGGTGATCAAGGGAAAAGGCTCGAAGAACCCCGGAGAAAAAACGACCAAAACCAGCACCCATTGAAGGGAAGAGTGTGAAGTCTCCCTGAGACACCGCTGACAAGGAACCAAGTCAGCGGTTTTTTTATTGCCGAAAACCCGCTCAAAGGCAAGGCGTGCCCGTGTACCGTGCCCGTTGCGGAAATAGCACCAGGCGAAGGAAATAGGAAACAACTTGACAAAATAAAAATTGGAAAAAGGATACCCATCGCCATTGACCCGGCGGGTGATGCGAATGCCCTTGAAAACCAAAATGTTCATCGTGCGCGCCCTCGTGATCATCTCGGCTTTATCGGTTTTGGTGCTGGTGCTGACGACCTTTGACGACCCCGATACCACGGGCCGGATCTATATGTTGCTTTGGGTTTGCATTTTGCTGTTGCTCTATCACAACTCCCTCGCAAGGAGAATGAAAAACCGGGAGAAAAACGATTAGACGGGAAGAACCGGCGATTGCTTCCATGCCGACGAAGATCGGACTTCGGCCGGAGACCCGCCGATGTCCCGTCCCCGGCGTGTCGGAATCCCGGCCCAAAGCATAAAAAAACCTGTTGATGAAAAGGTCAACAGGGTTTTAGCTCTCGTTTGTCGAACCGCGGCAACCATCATTACTCAAGACGGCAGGGGATTTGCGGTAAACCAAAACTCTTAGACTCCCGCGCGAGGAGCGGAAACACACGCTTCCTCATTGAAGGGGGGCATCGGGATCTCGATCCGCCCCGAAGGGTTTTCCCGTCCCCTCTTCGATCACTTTGACGGTTTTCCGAACCTCTCCCAACAAATAGGGAACGAAGAGGACCTGAGGGTAAACTTTTCCGGGCTGAGGTCCCGATTCCTTGACAACGATCTCCCACCCCTGCTTGCCGGAACGGATCTGGGAAAGGGTCAACCGATAACCCGGATTCGGACGAACTCCCGCGGTGATGAGCAGATACTGCCGATCGTCGTATGTAAAAAGATGAGTCCCCCGCTTTGCCTTGGCGGAAGCGATCCAGCGGACAACGGGAGAAGGAAGTTTTTTCTCCTCGTCCCGGGTGATCAACTGGAATGGAGCCGGCTCCCTTCGTTTATCCTCCATGCTCCATAACATCTCCTTCACTTCTGGGCGCCGGACGCACCGTGTAACGGACCGGCGAAGAGCCGGAACGCATGGCCAAATAATCCGAAAATCTCCATTTGCTGAAAAAGGCTTCGGCGGCCTTCCGTCCCGCCTCGTACAACTCTTGCCGCTTCTCGCGGGAAATGTGGAAATCCGTCAAACCGACGCCCGTCGTCGGAACCTGAATGGTCCGCAGCCGGTCCTGCTCCTTGATGTGCCGGTTGTCATGGGCTTCCATCATCGTCAAAAACATCGCGCGAAACAGGGAAATCGGGCCGTGTATCTCGTGGGGTTGCCCCTCTGTTTCCGAAATGAGGCGAAAACCGAAAGTGGGCCAGCGGGGGCGTTCCCTGTCGAACAGCCAGACGGGAAAATTGCTCAACAAGCCCCCGTCCACAATGTAACTCACGCTTTTGGAAGGACGGTACAAAACTTTGGCCGGATCAAAAAAGTACGGAATGCTGCAACTCATCCGCACGGCGCGGGCCACCGTCAGCCGCTCGGCGGGGTATCCGTATTCCTCCAGGTCCTTCGGCAGCACCAGGAGCGCCCCCCGGCTGATGTCCGACGCGATGATGCGGAGATTTCGGTCCTTCAGATCGGCGAACGTTCGGACTCCTTTCTTCGCGAGCAACTTTCCGATCCACTGTTCCAGGGGGCGGCCGGAATAAAGCCCCTTCTTCACCAGCAATCGCGAAGCGGGACCCAGATACGGAATGTGGTGAACCCAGGTCTTGGAGAGAAATTGGCCAAAATCCTCTTCGATCATCAGCTCCGCCAGTTCGTCTCCCCGATAACCGGCAGCCAACAGCGATGCGATGATGGCCCCTGCCGAAGCTCCGGCCAGCTGCTTCCAGCCAAACCCCTTCTCCTCCGCCACCTGCAGCGCACCGACCAAAGCGACCGCCTTCACTCCACCGCCTTCAAACACGGCATCCGCCCACACGGGCAACCCCTCCCTGAATCTTACGAATCATCCCTCTCTTAAAAGCCTATGCGCCTCTTGGGGTGATTCACTCCTTACGGATTGACGTCCTCCTCCATTTCGCCCGCTTCCTTCAAAGCCCGCAACTCGGCGATCCGCTCCGGATTTTGCTGGAAATACTGAACCAGATATTCGATGCACGTGATCGAATCCCAGCTGAGATGGTGCTCAATCCCCTCAACATCATCGTAGATCAATTCCTCGCTGACACCGATGATCCGCAAAAATTCCTCCAACAGTTGGTGGCGGTCCACCAACCGCTTGCCCATTTTCCGCCCTTTGGGGGTCAGCACCAAACCCCGATACTTCTCATAGACCAGATATTTCCCCCGATCCAGCTTCTGAACCATTTTGGTTACGGAAGAGGGGTGAACCTCCAACGCTTCGGCGATGTCCGAGACCCTGGCATATCCCTTTTGATTGATCAGTTTGTAAATATTCTCCAAATAATCTTCCATGCTGGGCGTTGGCATGAAACTGACCCCCTGTCACTCGCGAACGATTTATGCGACTGTACGCCTTGAACAACGGTCCTGCTCTGGGTTTTTATTTTATCATAAAATAACCAAAGCTCACATCCGTTTTAACCAAAAAACCCGCCGGTCATTCCTTCGCTTGCAAAGTGAGAATGAATCGCATACAATACATTCGTCCATACGCATATTCCGAAAGTGATCCGAAAGGGGGGATTGGGTTTCTAACCTGATCCCCCCTTCCACGTATCACTTCGCTCTGATAAAGGAGGAAAGCGATCTCATGGATCAACGACCCGCCCTCGTCCTGAGCGGCGAAGCCTTGACCCTGAAGGATTTCGCCGATGTCGTCTTCCGCCGCCGCCCCGTGGTGCTCGATCCGAAGGCGATCGAGCGGATGGAGTCTTCCCGTCGGATGGTGGAACAGCTGGTCCTCGAGGAACAGACCGTGTACGGCATCACCACCGGATTCGGGAAATTCAGCGACACGGTCATCAGCCGCGATCAATCGGCGGAACTGCAGCTCAATCTGATCCGCAGCCACGCCTGCGGAGTGGGAGAGCTCCTGCCTGTGGAAGCCGTCCGGGGCATGATTCTGCTCCGGGCCAATGCCTTGGCCAAGGGGTTTTCCGGAATCCGCCCCGCCGTCGTGCAAAGGCTGATCGATCTGTTGAACCGGGAGATCCATCCGTGCATCCCGTCCCAGGGTTCCTTGGGCGCCAGCGGAGATCTCGCCCCCCTCGCCCACATGGCCCTGCCCCTGCTCGGGAGGGGGAATGTGTGGTATCGGGGAAAGCGGATGCCGTCAGACCAGGCCCTCCGTCTCGCCGGACTGGCCCCCGTTGAATTGGAGGCCAAAGAGGGGCTGGCGCTGATCAACGGCACCCAGATGATGACCAGTCTGACCGCTTTGGCTTTGGTCGCTTCCGAGCGCCTCCTGCTCTCCGCAGACATCATCGGTGCGATGACCCTGGAAGCCCTCGGCGGCATCCCCCATGCCTTCCATCCCCTCCTGCAAAAAGTGCGGGGCCACCGGGGGCAGATCACCTCTGCGGAAAACCTGCGCTCCTTGATCCGTGAAAGCCTGCTGGTCAGCCGCCCCGGGCAGAGACGGGTTCAGGACGCCTACAGCTTGCGGTGCATGCCTCAGGTGCACGGGGCCTCCAAGGATGCCTTCCGGTATGTGGAAGGCGTGATCACGCGGGAGATGAACGCGGCAACGGACAATCCCTTGCTTTTCCCCGAGGAGGAACTGGTGATATCGGGAGGAAACTTTCACGGTCAACCCGTCGCCCTCGCCGCCGATTTTCTGGCCATCGCCCTGGCGGAGCTGGCCAACATTTCCGAACGCAGGACGGAACGGCTGGTCAACCCGAATCTGAGCGGCCTCCCACCCTTTCTCACCCGCAGGGGCGGCCTGCATTCGGGATACATGATCCTGCAATACGTGGCAGCATCCCTGGTATCGGAAAACAAAACCCTCTGTCACCCGGCATCCGTCGATTCCATTCCTTCCTCCGCCAACCAGGAGGACCATGTGAGCATGGGGGCCATCGGCGCCAAAAAACTGCAAGCGGTCGTGCACAACGTGACGCGGGTGTTGGCTATCGAATACCTGTGCGCCGCCCAGGCTTTGGAATTTGCCGGGAAAACGCCGGGAGTGGGAACCCGAATTGCCCATCGCCTGCTCCGCGATCGCGTTCCGCCCCTGAAGGAGGATCGCGAAGGATCCCCCGACATCGAGGAAGCCGCACGGCTGATCGAAGAGGGTACCCTGGTCGAAGAAGTGACCAAAGAAATTCCCTTGTCCCTCTGACGCGGTCAGCGGGAGGAAACTTCCTCCAGATGAAGGGGAACGGGACGAAAGTTCAGATAATCGCAGGAAACCAGCTGAAGGTGGATTCCCTCAAACTCCCCTTCAACCGCCTCCTTGTGGGCGGCCCCGTGCAGATGGCCGTAAACGCAGGTGCGCACATCAAACTCTTTCATCACGTCCAGAAAACCGGATGCGGTAATCTTTTTGGTGACCGGAGGAAAATGAAGCATCGCCACCCGGGGCAGGTCCGGGCAATCCCGCACCACCGCTTCCAGCGCCAGTCGAAGGCGCCCCACCTGTCGCTCGTAGATTCTCCGGTCCCTCCCCTCGTCCCAATACCTGTCTCCGGGGAGATTCCATCCCCTGGTGCCGGCAACGGCCACTCCTTCAACGACGGTGTAGTCCGCGTCAATCCACTCCATTCCCCCCGGCAGGGCTTGGCGCACCTTTTTTTTGCTCTGGGCGTAATAACAATGATTGCCGGGGGACATCACCTTCCGCCCGGGCAGCTGGGAGATCCACTCGAAGTCGTGGCGCGCCTCCTCCAGATTCATGCCCCAGCTGATATCCCCGGGAATCAGCACCGTATCCTCTTCCCCCACCGTCTCCAGCCAAGCATCCCGGATCTTCTCGTAATGGCGATCCCATCCGAAAACATCCATCGGCTTGTACACGTCTTCGTCGTGCTCCACATTGAATAATCCCGTCGGTTTGTTGAAGGAAAGATGAAGATCGCTGATCGCAAATATCGCCACTTGCCATACCCCGTCCTTCTACCGGCTTTTAAAATCAGCCGTCAGATTGAATCAACTCAACATCTCCTTACCCAAAAAAGCCGGACGTCATACCCTTCCGCCGGTACGGGGCGGATCGGAAGAAACATCCGCCCTGTCCCCGATGCCCTTCCCGTCATAGAATATCCTGTAACTTCGTTCCGACAAAAGCGGAAAAGGCCGGACCCACTTTCATTTCAACGCTGCAAACCAATCCGCACCGGGCCGCAGGGGGCGCTTCGGATCGAACAAGGCGCCCCCTTTTCTCGACATCCCGTCATCGGACGCGCTGGCTCCGGCGGACCTGTTCCACATGCCTTCAGGGTAAAGGGGAGAACACGATTGAAACCCTTTCACTACGTGGCCTTCGGCGATTCGATCACAGCAGGTTACAGCGCTCCTCGCCGGCGCGGCTTTGTGGACATGCTGGGCTTTCGACTCGGTTCCCGCTTTCCGCGCGTAAGGGTTGCCAACTGCGGAAAAAAAGGGGCGACCAGCGGTGATCTCCTGTTTTACATGACCTTTTCTCCCTTTTTTCATTCCGCTCTCCGGCGGGCGGATCTGATGACGCTCTGGATCGGAGGAAACGACCTCCTCCACGCCTATCTGAAAATGATCCTCTTCCGACACCCGGACGCCATCCCCCGATCCATGCACCGTTACGGCCATCATCTGGATCGGCTGATCGGCGTGATCCGCCGCGCAAACCGCAGTCCCCTGCTCCTTCTAAACCTGTACAATCCCTTCCCCCTTTCCCCTCTGGCCGTCCACCGGGTGGAGGTGATGAACGCCATCATTGACGGAGTGGCCTCCCGGTGGAATATACCCGTCATCGACATCCATGATCGATTTTTGGGGAGGGAGCCTTTCCTGATCGACGGCTTCCGCACGGGCAGCCTTTCAGACTACCGCCTGTTGGGAGAAAACCCGATCCATCCCAACGGGGAGGGCCACCGGGTCATCGCCGAAGCGGTGTGGGAGAAAATCAACGGATAAAAAGAGAGTCCCGTGCCGCAAAAAATCGGCACGGGCACAGGAGGTTTCCTCAGGAACAACCGGTGGTCGCCCCGCAATCGAGGCAAACATAGCAGGAACCGTTGCGCTTGGTCATGCCCCCGCATTCGATGCACAGGGGGGCGCCGCTGCTGGCCCGGATCGCATCCAGATTGTCCTGAGGGGTCACGCCGTCCCGTTCATCTTCTGCGAGACCTCCGGTCACCTCTCTGTATCCCTGATCCAGTTCCTGGTTCGCCCGGGCATCCGCCGCCTCCTGCTCTTCCCGGCGGATTCGCTCCTTCTTGAGACGGTTGGCGTACATTCTCAATTCTTCCTTCTTCGGCGGAACCTGAACAAAGTCGGTCCGGCCCAGATACTCCATCCCGAGCATCCGGAAAACGTAGTCGATGACCGACGTCGCCATCTTGATGTTGGGATGCTCCACCGGGCCCGCCGGTTCAAACCGGGTGAAGGTCATCGAGTTAACGTACTTTTCCAGCGGCACCCCGTGCTGCAGACCGAGGGACACCGCCACGGCAAAGGCGTCCAACAGTCCCCGCATCGTGCTGCCCGCCTTGTGCATGTCGATGAAAATCTCGCCGAGGGAACCGTCTTCGTATTCGCCGGTCCGGACGAAGATCTTCTGTCCGGCAATCCGCGCTTCCTGAGTGAATCCTTCCCGCTTGCGGGGAAGTCTGCGCCGGACGCTGGGCACGTGTCCCGTCGCGTAAATTTCGGTCAGTTTCGTCGCGGCGGAAGCGGCACCGGCGGTAGGCTCCTCCTCCGCTTCATCCTCTTTGTTCTCTCCCCGCGCATTCAGCGGTTGCGAGCTCTTCGAACCGTCCCGGTAAAGGGCCACGGCTTTCAGTCCCAGACGCCAACCCTGCTCGTAGGCGTCCAGGATGTCGTCCACGGTGGCATCGGCGGGCATGTTGATCGTCTTGGAGATCGCCCCGCTCAGGAAGGACTGGGCCGCGGCCATCATCCGCAGATGGCCCATGTAGTGGATGAACCGTTTCCCGTGTTTGCCGCAGGGATTCGCCGTGTCAAAGACGGGATAATGTTCCTCCTTCAAGTGAGGCGCCCCTTCGATGGTCATCATCCCGCAGATCACGTCGCTGGCTTCCTCGATCTCCCGCTGGCTGAAACCCAGTTCCTTCAGCAGATTGAAACCGGGATCACGGTATTCCTCCGGTTTGAAGCCCAGCCGCTTCAGGCAATCTTCCCCCAGGATCCACACGTTGAAGGCGAAGGGAAGCTCAAACACCGTGGGCAGGGCCTTTTCCACCTTCTCCAGATCTTCCTCGGTGAACCCCTTCTCCTTGAGCGTTTCCCGGTTGATGTGGGGCGCTCCCTCCAGGGAGAGGGTTCCCATCACGTACCGGAGAATGTCTTCGATCTGCTCGGAGTTGTACCCGAGATTTTTCAGGGCGGGACGGATCGATTGGTTGGCGATCTTGAAGTACCCTCCGCCCGCCAGCTTTTTAAATTTGACCAGAGCAAAATCGGGCTCGATGCCGGTAGTGTCGCAATCCATCAGCAAACCGATCGTCCCCGTGGGGGCGATGAGGGTGGTCTGCGCGTTGCGATAGCCGTATTTCTCGCCCATCTCCAGGGCCTCATCCCAACTCTCCCGCGCGGCCTTGAGCAGATCCGGGGGGCATTTCGTGGGATGAATCCCCATCGGCTTGATGGTCAGTCCTTCATACTCCTCCTCCGGTGCGTTGTAGGCCGCACGGCGGTGATTGCGGATCACCCTGAGCATGTGCTCCCGGTTGACGGGGAACGCCTTGAAGGGGCCCAGCTCTTTGGCCATTTCCGCCGAGGTGACGTACGCGGTGCCGGTCATCAGCGCGGTGATGGCTCCGGTGATGGCCAAGGCCTCCTCGGAATCGTAGGGAATCCCGGACACCATCAGCAGCGTTCCGATGTTGGCATAGCCCAATCCCAGCGTGCGGTACTCATAGGAGAGCCTGGCGATCTCCCTGGAGGGGTATTGGGCCATCAGGACGGAGATCTCCAAAACGATCGTCCACAGGCGGACCGCATGTTTGAAGGACGGAATGTCGAAGGACCGGGTTTCGGCGTCGTAAAACTTCATCAGGTTGAGGGACGCCAGGTTACAGGCGGTGTTGTCCAAAAACATGTATTCACTGCAAGGGTTGGAAGCATTGATCCGATTGTGGCGGGCCCCCACCTGTCCGTCCATACCGCCGGGGCAGGTGTGCCATTCATTGATCGTCCCGTCGTACTGGACGCCCGGATCGGCGCACTCCCAGGCGGCATGTCCGATCTGATTCCACAATTCCTTGGCGCGGACCACCTTCTTGACCTTCCCGGTGGTCCTGTATTTCAGCGCCCAGCCGCCGTCCTCCTGCAGCGCGTAGAAAAATTCATGGGGAATGCGCACCGAGTTGTTGGAATTCTGTCCCGAGACGGTATCGTACGCCTCGCCGTTGAAGGAGGGATCGTAACCGGCGCGAATGAGTGCACGAACCTTCTTTTCCTCCTCCGATTTCCAGTTGATGAACTCCTCCACATCCGGATGATCCAGGTCGAGGCAGACCATTTTCGCCGCCCGCCGGGTGGTGCCTCCCGACTTGATGGCTCCGGCCGCCCGATCCCCGATTTTCAGGAAGGAGAGAAGCCCCGACGATGTACCCCCTCCGGACAGGGGTTCCCCTTTCCCGCGGATGTTGGAAAAGTTGGTTCCCGTGCCGCTTCCGTATTTGAAAAGACGGGCCTCCCGCAACCACAGATCCATGATGCCGCCCTCGTTGACCAAATCATCCTCGACGGACTGAATAAAGCAGGCATGGGGCTGCGGCCGGCTGTAAGCGTCTTCCCCCTGCTTCACTTCCTCCGTCTCCGGATCCACGTAATAATGGCCCTGCGGCTTGCCGGAGATTCCGTAGGCGTAATGGAGCCCCGTGTTGAACCATTGGGGGGAGTTGGGGGCGGCCATCTGGTTGAGCATCATGTAGACCAGCTCATCGTAAAAGGCCTGGGCATCCTCCTCGGAATCGAAATAGCCGTATCGCTGACCCCAGTCTCTCCAACAGCCGGCAAGGCGGTGAACCACCTGTTTGACGCTCCTTTCGGGCCCGGTTACCGGACGCCCCTCTTCGTCGAGGATGGGTTTGCCCTCCTCGTCCAGCTGGGGAACTCCCGCCTTGCGAAAATACTTGGATATCAAGATGTCCGACGCGACCTGAGACCATCGCTTCGGAACTTCCGCTCCCTTCATTTCAAAGACGACAGATCCATCCGGGTTGGTGATGCGGCAATCCCGCCGCTCATACTCCACGGATTGATAGGGATCTTCTCCGTGACGGGTAAATCGGCGTGGGATTCTCAAAGGGATTCCTCCTCGATCTCAATATGTAGGCACAATGCAATTATATCACTACAATATATTGTGTAAAATCCGGAATTTGCGGTTTCGGGACAAGGAGTCGCATTATCTGCCTCTCTCTGATTCTTCCACGGATTATCGAACCGATTCACCGGTTGATTTTCTCCGGGGATCGTTTCCATCCCGTTTCCATCGATCCTTTCCGGATTTTCTTCTATGTTGCGATAAAGCGGAACTTGAGGCAAACTACAAATAAGACGGAAAACGGTAAAGGATGCCGTTGACAAGGCATATCCCTAAAGCGTGCCCATCCGTCTGGACCGGCTTGCGGCCTGGCCGCGTGATGAAAAAACATCCGCCGACGAGGGGGAATCAGCCGTGATTTTGTGGAACGATCGATTGATCCCGCGAAACGAAGCATCCGTGGACATCGAGGATCGGGGATATCAGTTCGGAGACGGTATATACGAGGTGATCCGCGTTTACGGCGGAAAGGCCTTTTACCTCACGGAGCATCTCAACCGTCTGGAAAAGAGCGCCCGGGAAATCCGTCTGCCGCTTCCCTGGGACTTTGGACTTCTGGCCGAACGGATCAACCAATTGGTGGATGCCAACCGCCTTGTGGAGGGAACCATCTACCTTCAGGTCACCCGCGGCCGGGCTCCCCGCAATCACGCATTTCCTGAAAAGACAGAGCCCGTGCTCGTCGCCTACACAACGGAAGTGCCCCGGCCGGAGGCCATGCTGAAGGAGGGGATCCGGACCTGCACCCACAGGGATATCCGCTGGCTGCGCTGCGACATCAAAAGCCTCAATCTGCTGGGGGCGGTTCTGGCCAAACAGGAAGCCGTCGAAAAGGGGTGCAAGGAGGCCATCCTGGTCCGGGACGGGACCGTCACCGAAGGCAGCTCCTCCAATGTCTTCATCGTCAGGGACGGCACCCTGTACACCCACCCCGCCAACAACCTGATTCTCCACGGCATCACCCGGTCCATCGTTCTGAAATGCGCCGGGGATGAAGGAATTCCCGTGAAGGAGGAGACATTTTCCGTCGACGATCTGTATGCCGCCGACGAAGCCTTCATCACGGGGACGATGGTGGAAGTTTGTCCGGTCATCCGCGTGGATGACAGGAAGATCGGAGACGGCGTTCCCGGCCCCGTCACCCGGCGCCTGCAGAAGGCCTTTGACGGACAAATCGCCCATCAGTGCGGGCAAATGGATGGTATAATGGGTGAAAGGCGCTGATCAAACCCAGATCATCGGGCCTAAACAACTGTCACGGATGGAGGAGGCCGACCATGGGCGGTGTCAAACACATCTTCGACGTGATTCAAGGGCGCGAGGAAGACATGAAGAAACAGATGGAGGAAGCCCTGCAGCACATCGCCGAAGAGATGAAGGATTATGAGGGAATGGTGCTGGTCGCCATCGACAAGGAGGGGAACCCTTGCATTCACACGGTCGGCGTCAATGTCTTTGAAGCCGTGGGACTCATCGAACTGGGAAAACAGATCATCTTGTCGGAAGAACCCGATTCCCCGTAACCCCCGCCCGGCGGGGGTTTTTTGCGGGATCGGATCGGCGTCAACATTGAAAAAAGCCCCCGAGCCAGGGGGGCTTTTTTCGCGATCAGGACTGACTTTCCTGTTGGAATCGCTTCTCCGACTTGATGTGATACCACAGGAAATAGGCCAGCCCTCCCCACAAACCGACGGCGCCGATCAAGAACATGATCCAGGCGGAAACGCTCATCACGCATTCCCCCTTTCCGGCCGCAATCTCATGAAGTACAGGGCACCGATCAGGACGATACCCAGCACGCTCCACCCGAAGGCGAGCAATCCGCTGTAGGGATAACCTTCATAGGGCTTGCTGAACTCGTCGGCCAGCGTCATCAACAACATGACAGTGAGCAGAATCGGCGTAACCCACCGAAGGCAGATGTTCCACCAGCCGCCGAGCCGCACATAGGAAATCTGGTTCGCGTGCTCCCGGAATTCATTCAATTTCCCGGCAATCCAAGCGACCAGAATCACTTCAAGCAAACCGCCGAGGACAATCCCGTACTGGTTGGTGAAATGGTCCACCACGTCGAGGTAACGGAGACCTCCGCTGGTCGTGTAAAGCAGACCGACCAGGAAAGCAAAACCGCATACCCAGTTGACGGCGCTTTTGCGGGACAGATGGAATTTCTCCCGAACGCCGGCGACGACGGGTTCCAAAATCGAAATGGCCGACGTAAATCCGGCAAAGAGGAGCGAACCGAAGAACAGCACCCCGAACAGGGAATTCCAGAAGGGGAAGGCATTGATCACCTGAGGGAAGACGACAAAGGCCAAACCGACCCCCGCCGTGGCCACTTCGTCAACGGCAACCCCCTGCGCGGACGCCAAAAAGCCCAGAGTGGCGAAAACACCGATGGCGGCCATGAATTCAAAGCCGCTGTTGGCCAATCCTGCGATCAATCCGGAGTTGGTCAGGTCCGTCTTATCCGGCAGATAACTGGAATAGGTAATCATGATGGCAAAGGCGATGCTGAGAGAAAAGAACACATGACCGTATGCCTGCACCCACACCTTCGGATCGGCCAAGGCTCCAAAATCCGGGGTGAACAGGACATTCAACCCTTCGGCCGCGCCGGGCAATGTCACTCCGCGAATCGTCACGATGATCAACATGACGATCAAAATGGGCATCAGGATTTTGTTGGCCATCTCAATCCCCCGGCTCACGCCTCGCTGCATGATCCAGTAGGTGACGGCCCAGACGATGACAAAGGGAATGAGAACCTTCCACTGAATGCCTCCAAATCCCCAGAAATCCCCGGAAATGCTGAGGTAGTGATTGAAGAAGAACCCTTCCGTGTCCTCTCCCCACTGGGTTCCGAAGGAATAGTAGGTGTAGCTGAGCGCCCACCCGAGAATCGCCATGTAATAAGTGACGACGAAAAAGGCCACGATGACCTGCCACCAACCGATCCATTCCGCTCCTCTGCGAATGTTTCGAAATCCGAAAGGCGGAGAAGCCTTATATTTGTGACCGATCACATACTCCAGGAGCAAAATCGGAATTCCGGCGGTCAGCAGGGCGATGAAATAGGGAATCAGGAAGGCGCCGCCTCCGTTTTCATATACCACGTACGGATAACGCCAGATGTTTCCCAGACCGATCGCCGAACCGACCGCAGCGAGAATAAAACCCGCTTTTGAAGCCCAACGGTCTCGCTGTTCCATAAAACACCTCTCCTCCACTCCACATAAGTGATATTAATATTTTGTTTTTTTCTACATACGAAATACCATATTCGACAATACTCGACAAATCTCCTTCTTCAGAAAAAGGGTAATCATTACCAAAAACAAACTTGTCCGTCCGATGATCCAAAACGACATCTCCCGGGCAAGGGCGCCCGGGAGAATTCTCAACCCTATCGTTCTTAGGGTTTCAGGAAAGATTGCTTGCAATCCCATCCCGATTGTCCGTCTGACCCGTATCGTCCAACCGAATCGCCCTCAGCCGGTGCAACACGGTTCCCTCTCCCCCCTGAAATTGCACCCAGGAGGGCTTTTCGACCGGAATCGGACCGACGACTCCCCGCTTGTTTCTCCCGCTGTTCTCCATGACCGTGACATAGAGGGGTTCATCCGGAAAATACACTATTTCAAGGATATATCGTTTGCCGGGTTCGACGGGAGGAGTTGTCGGATCCTGATCATTCAGGATGGGTTCTTCACCATCCACTTTTTCCAAAAACAAAACCTTCCCCTGCTCGTCTATGTATATCCCGTATCCCCGGAGCGGCTCTTCCGACACCAGAGCAAGGGTAAAGGAACGATTTTCCCCCCGGGTCAGCTCCGCCCGGATTCGTACCGGTTCCCCTTTCCGCAGGCTGAGGGAGTACACCTGGTCTGAATCATCCAACCGGAATTGAGAAACGGTTTCCAGTTGACGGGGGTGGGCATCCAGGTTCAACGGTTCGGACATCGCCGTGTTTGATGTAAGCTGGATTCCCAGGAGAATGCCGAATACCACCAGAACCGATACCGCTACCGGATACATCCACTTTTTCAAGGGGTTTTTCTTCTCCGGCAGCTGAATGCGGGTGGATTCCGCGAGAGCCAACACATCTTGAAGGGTGTTGGCGGGATCGAAGCAAGCGGCGATCAGCCGCCTCAATTCCGGAGGGATATTTTTTTGATCCTCGATCGACTGGCGCACATCCCCATCCGGTTCCTCTCCGGTCAGCAAAAAATAAAGCAATTCCCTCCATTTTTCATGAAAACGGGGAGGCGACAACTTCTTGAAGTTGAGAAAGAGCACATGCGGATGGTCCTCGTTCATGATCACGTTTCTCGGATCCAACGTGGTAGTCATCGGAAGGGGAAGATTGTACAAATCGACCATCGTCCTCAGCAGCCTGCGAAAAATGCGAAGCGCTTGGATTGGGGGCATCGGGTGCTCCGGATCGACAAGCATGGAGAGCGGCTCCCCGATCATGGGCGGATGGACCAATATGATCCGACGATTTTCTTCGATGACATCATGGATGGGTGCCACGTGGGGGTGGTCAAAATTGCGCAGCACCTCCCGGATTCCCGGAGGAACGAACCGATTCATCTCGATCTCCTGGAGTAAGACCTGATCCCCGTTCGGATCCCTGGCAAGAATCAATTTTCTGTTAAAAAAATGAATGGTATCTACAACCTGAAATCGTTCATAGTACCGCCCCGCGGCTCGGTTATCTGACTGCATCGATGCACTTCCTTCCCACTAAACGTTTTTGCAGCGGCGGAGAAGCGGCAACGAAGTACAAAAAATGAAATAAGTCCTTCCCCTTTGTCGCCATAATGCGAAAAAATATTCTTCTACCAATGTAACATAATTTCAGGGAGGCATACAGGGTGATAAACAATCTCATTGCCCCATTTTCAGTATAACTATGCTACACAAACGCACGGACGGTTGCAATTCCGTCGGGTCAGGAAACCGGTGCTCGTCCCGGCTTCACCGTATAGAAAGCCGCCGATCACGTCAACATATAAAAAAGATTTACCCCCTGCGCCAAGAAAAGCGGGTCTCATCGGGGAAGGATGCCGCAGCAAACGGACGGGAGGTGAAGACTTGTCCTTTCGCAGAGGAGTGTTCGTCGCCTTTTCCCTCTTGTCTCTGATGTTGAACACCGCCTGCCAGCTGACCGAACGGCCTGAAAATCGGGAAGGCCTTGCAAACGACAGCCGATCCTACAGTTACGTCTCCTATCAGAAGGACTACATCACGCGGGCAGCCCTCCAAACGCCGGGGGTGAAGGAAGCGGAGGTGTACTACACGGGCCGTCGGCTGATCGTGAAGATCACGCCGAATCCGGATGTTCCTCCCGACCAGTACGATGCGATCCGGCGAGAAGCCCGCAGGAGGATTTCCGCCTCCGCACCGAGGAATCCCGTTCACATCGTCATCGATTCGGGAAAATAGCCTCCTCCGTCATGGTGAGAAAAAAGGCCCCGCCTGTCTGAAGGCGGGGCCGCTGCATGAAAAAACGGACAGCATACTGGATAGTTTTATTGGATCCCCCCGAAACTTTCCCGTCGGAAGCGTTCGGAGATTGTACGGACCCCTGCGATTCCCTGAATATCCTCGGGTTCCAGCGGGACATACAGGAGGGGAAGGTCGCCGAATCGCTCCTCCACCTCCTTCAAATGGAGTTTTTCCTGCTTTCGTCGCTGCGCCAGAAAGGCACCGTCCGCCTGTTCGGGAATCACCCGGTTGACCACGACACCCCCGACGGGAATCCCATACTTGTTCAGCATCTTTCGGGCATTAAACGCTTCCAGTATGGACAGCCTTTCGGGGTTGACCACAAAATAAAAGGTGGTGTACGACGGGTCGAGAAGCCGCTCCCGGGCGGAGGCAAACCGGTTCTTCCGCCTCTGGAGCAACGCGTACACCCGATCTTCCGGTTGGTCGTCATCTGCCAGGCCCGAAGCATTGTGGAGCATCCGTTGCAATTCACGGGTTTTTCTGCGGCGGGCAAGCATCCCCTCGATCCATACCCCCATCAGTTCCGGCAAAGAAAGCAGTCGCAGGGTGTGACCGGTCGGAGCGGTGTCAAAGACGATCCGGTCGTAAGCGCCTTCCGCCTCGAGGATCACCGACACCATCTCATCGAAGAGGGCCGCTTCATCCGCACCAGGGGAAGCGGCGGCAAAATCCATCTGCCGCTCCACTTCCTTCCACAATCTGGGCGCAGCCAATTCCCGCATATTTTCCTTTACTTCCTCCAGGTAACGACGGGAAGCCCGCTTCGGGTCGATCTCCCGCACATAGAGGAAATCACTCACCTTCAAGCTATCATCCCCGATCCGCACATTCAGCAAATCGCCCAAGGAATGCGCGGGATCCGTCGAAACAAGCAGCGTCCGTTGCCCCTTTTCCGCCAAGGATAAAGCATAGGCGACGGAGCAGGTTGTTTTCCCCACTCCGCCCTTTCCGCCGAAAAAGGCGATTCGCTCACCTGTGTGTCCCTTCACATCCGACGACTCCTTCTGCCTTTTCCAACCCCTGAGATGGGGAACCTAACAGCACCGAAAACCATCCAGAGGCGATTTCTCCATTCCCATGCGCCGATGCCACTCGTGGAAATCCTCCAACATGAAGGGGATCAACTCCAAGGTGTAGTAGGACACCGGATTGGGAATCCCCAGCATCTCGGAAAACGCCAACAGCTTGAAGACATCTTCTTCGTCACGGATCTCCCGTTTCATCGTCCGACGGTACGGGACAAAATACATTTCTTCATAAAAGTTCTTGATCTGTTTCAGATGCTTACGCCACTTCGAAAAGAACGCTTGACTCAACGGGATATCCCTCCTCGGTTCATGCCGAAATCCGGTTCTCTTGTCTCAGGCGGTTCACCGCCAACAGCCCCTCCAATATCAGCCAAGCATTCAGGGCGAGGATGATCGTTCCGATCACCACCAGCAAAGTGTTCCCTTGATTGATGAAATCAATAATGCTGAGCACCATGCTGGACATGGTCATGGCGACGATAAAGATCAAGGGAATCAGCGAAACCAGGTAATTGCGCCCCCACCGCCACAGAATCAGCGTCAGCACCAACAGGGACAAGCCGGCCGTCAACTGGTTGGTCGTCCCGAACAGGGGCCACAGGATCATCCCTCCGGCTCCCGGGTTGGAGGGATCCGCCAGGAAGGCCAGAGCGGCGCAGGTGATCAGCGTGACGACGGTGCTAACATTGATGTTTTGCAGGGATTTGATCTTGTATTGTTCCCCGATCTCGGACAGGATGAACCGCTGCAGCCGCATCGAGGTGTCCAGTGTCGTCGCGGCAAAGGCGATGACCATGATGGAGATAAAGGTCGTCCCGATCGCTTCGGGAATCCCCAGATTGGACAGGAAGTTGCCGGCCCCCGTCACAAAGGCGGCCGTTCCGCCCGCACTGGCCGACTTCCAGCTGGCATAATGCTCACTCCAGGCATCCAGGGAAGCGAAGCCCGCCGCAGTGGCCATGATGGCGGCAAGGGCCAGCATTCCTTCGCCCATCGCTCCGAAATATCCGACAAAGCGGGCATCCGTTTCCTTATCGATCTGCTTGGAGCTGGTTCCGGAACCGACCAATCCGTGGAAACCGGAAATGGCCCCGCAAGCAACCGTGACGAACAAGAGCGGCAAAAGCGGCGGGGCATCCGCCGGCGCCTCCCGGAACGCGGGAGCGATGAACTCCGGATTGCCGGCGAACAGTCCGAGATAAATCACGATCAATCCCAAAAACAGCATGTGGGAGTTGATATAATCCCGGGGTTGCAACAGCAGCCAGACCGGCAAGCGGGAGGCGATGGCCCCGTAAAGGAGCATGATCAGGACCCACCAGGCCGTGGAAGAGAGACCGCCGATCTCCTTCGGCAGCTCCACCGGAAAAGCCTCCCCGACGAAGATAAAGGCGAACAGGAGGACAAGGGCGATGATAGACGGCCAGAAAAGCCCCGCTCCCCGCTTGTACACCAGGACCCCGACCGCGATGGCCACGGGCACCTGCAACCAGTACGGCAGCACGCTGGCAGGGAAGGCGGTGAACAGATTGGCGATGGTCACCGCAAAGACCGCATTGACCAGAACCAACAAAAAGAAAATGATCAGAAGAAACAGATTTTTGGCGCGTTCGCCGATCACATTGCGAGTGATCGAACCGATCGACTCTCCCCGGTTGCGCACCGAAGCCCAAAGGGTTCCGAAATCGTGCATCCCCGCAAAAAAGATCGTCCCCAGGGCCACCCACAAAAGGGCCGGCCCCCAACCCCAGATCATCGCGATGGCCGGTCCGACGATCGGCGCAGCACCCGCCACCGAACTGTAGTGGTGTCCCCACAGCACGAACTTGTTGGTGGGGACATAATCCACCCCGTCGTTAAATTCGTGGGCAGGGGTGCGAAAATTTGGATCCAGCCGGAATACCTTTTCGGAGAGATATTTCGAATAAAACCGGTACCCCAGGAAAAACAAAATAAGTACGCCAATTGTGACAACTAGCGGGCTCATTCTTGACCCCCCTTGGTCTTCAATTCAGAAAGTGGAGTTTTTGCACATTTTTATCGTAATCTGAATCATCCATCTTATCAAGGGCAAACCCTCCCCTGAAAAGGAAAGGATTGGCATCTCCGGCGCTCCGCTACTTAAAAACAAATTCCCGGGAGGGCGCGTTTCCCGGGAATTGGTTGCACAGGTCGCCTGTTCAGCGCCTCATGTTCCATTCATCGGAGGCATAGCGATTTTCCGCCAGCTCCTCCGCCAACTTCTGTTCATAGGGCGTCAGCTCCCCTTCGACGAGTCGGACGCCCAATCCGCGGGCAAACCCCTCAACGAAGGCCTCTTCCGCTTCCTCCAGGGTCACCGGCGACCGTCGAAGCTGGTTGATCGCCGCCGCCTTCCCCAAAAAGGTCCGCTTCATCCGCTCCTTGACCCGTTCCGAAGAAAACCTGAGCACATCGAACAGCAGATCCACATCCAAATCGAGCAGAATGGAGCCATGCTGCAAGATCATCCCCCGCTGCCGGGTCTGGGCGCTCCCCGCCACCTTCCTCCCCTCCACAACCAACTCATACCAGGAGGGGGAATCGAAACAGGCGGCGGAATCGGGGGAACCGCTTTGCGCCGACTTTCCCTCGAGGGAAACCATCTCCGCCGCCAGGCCCAGCAGGCGGAACCCCTCCAGAAGTCCCGTGCTGATCACCCGGTAGGACTGAATCACCGAGGACGGCATCCCCGGAACATCTTCCGCGACGATGACGCTGTAGGTCAGTTCCTGATCATGCAGCACGGCCCGGCCGCCCGTGGGCCGCCGGACAAATCCGAGCCCCCGCTGCTTCAGCCGCTCAAGATCCACTTCGCGGGATGCCCGCTGAAAATATCCGATGGAGAGGGTGGGCGGTTCCCATCCGTAGAAACGAATCGTCGGCGGGGCCTTCCCCTCCCCTCCGGCAATGAGAATCGCTTCATCGATGGCCATGTTTTCCGCACCGCTCCTTTTTCCGGTGCGAAGCAGGCGCCACTGTTGGTCCGTCGTCAATGCGCGTCACTCTCCAAGTCAATGTCCACCTCCCATTGTAGCCGGTTGTTCGTCTCCCCTCAACCGCGGTCCGCCGACTTCCAGCGTTCCTTCAGCCACCGCACCGTCTTTTCCACCGTCTTTTCGAAGGGGGTGGGGGAATAACCCAACTCCCGCGCGGCCTTGTCGGAGGAATAATAGAGCTTCCGCCCGGAAAGCTTCGCCAAATCCCACGCGAGGGCGGGCTCCCCGCCGCTCAGCAGCGCCGCCGCCTCCGCCGCCAGCGAAAGGGGTATCGCCACCGGCTTGCGGAGGAGGCGCATCCTCCCCCCATGTCCCCCCGCCTCGGCGATTTTTTGGAACGCCTCCAGAAAGGACAGGTTGGTTCCTCCCAAAAGGTACCGCTCCCCCACCCTTCCCTTTTCCGCGGCCAGCAAATGCCCGCGGGCCACGTCCTCCACATCGACCAGGTTTACCCCGCCGTCGGGTGCGATCCTGAGCCGCCCCTTGGCCACCGCGGCAAAAAAGGAGGAGCTGTAGGTGCGGATGCCTATGACGACCGTCGGATTGACCACCACCGCGGGGAATCCCTGCACCGCCCGGTCCAAAACCGCTTCCTCCGCCTGGCGCTTGGCGATGGCATAGCCCACGTTCAGCTCGTATCCGTTGAAGGGAAACGTCTCATCCGCCAGCTGCTCGGAATCGGGAAGTCCGACGGCGGCCGCGGAACTGGTGTAGACAAAGCGTCTGACGCCGCTTCGCTCCGCCTCGGCGAGGAGATTTCGGGTGGCTTCCAAATTGTTGGCAAACATCCGCTTGCGCAGGCGTCTCCCCCAGGTGACGTCTCCCGCCACGTGAAAAACCCAGTCCATTCCCTTGCAAACATCGCGGATCGTCTCGGGGCGGGTCAATTCCCCCGTCACGCGGCGGATTCCTTCCGGCAAGTCGATCAGTCTGGAGGTGGGACGGTGAAGTAGGGTGATGTCATGACCCTGTTCATGCAAGTGGTGAAGCAGGTTCCGACCGACAAAACCGGTTCCTCCCGTTACCAGCACGCGCATCTTATCACCCCCATCCTTCAAATCATCCGCCGCCCCGCCAACCACAGGCCGGCGTCGACGGTGATGCATGCACCGTTGATATACTCGGCCCGGTCGGAAAGGAGGAACGCCACCACGTCGGCCACTTCCTCCACCCGTCCCAGCCGGCCGAGGGGGATGTGGTCGAGCAGCTGCTTTCTCATCTCGTCGGAAAGAATCAGCTTCTCCGTTCCGCCGGTATTTTCAATCGGTCCCGGGGCCACGCAGTTGACGCGGATTCCGTACTTTCTGCCCCATTCCACCGCCAGGGTCTGGCTCATGGCCAGCACGCCCGCCTTGGCCGCCGCGGAATGAACCACGCCGGCGCACCCCGTCCAGGCATAGGTGGCGACGATGTTGACGATGGAACCCTTCCCGCCGGAGGCGATCCAGTCCTTCGCCACCGCCTGGGAACAGTACCAGGTCCCGTTCAACACGATGTTGATCACCGCATTCCATCCGTTGATGGACAAATCCTCCGCATGGACGATGAAATTGCCCGCCGCATTGTTGATCAGATGGTCAATCCGGCCGAACCGCTCCTTGGTCTTTTCCACCATCTCCGCCACCTGATCCGGATTGCGGACATCCATGGGAATGGTCAACACTTGGCCGTCAAAGGTTTCGATTTCCGCCCTGGCCCGGCTCAGCTTCTCCTCGTCCCGGCCGATGATCGCCACATGGGCTCCGTCCCGGCACAGCCTGGCGGCGATCCCTTTCCCGATCCCGCTGCTCCCGCCGGTGACGATCACGGTTTGTCCTTTCATGCTTAACCTCCCGCCCTGATGTTTCAAAATGATTCCCTTGCGCAACGATGTCCCTTTCGGCAACGCTGTTTCAAATTTCAGTCTCCTAGGAACATCCTATTATCACCGGAAAAGGCTTGTCAACCTCGAGAACCGAAACCCTTGCGTACGCAAAAAGATCTCCCCCGCCGGGAAGGAGATCTTTTTGCAACTGAAGCCAAAGGGATTAATCCTTTTTCAATAAATCCGCAAGCCGGTTTCCGAGGGTTTGCAATCCTTGAACCAGCAGGATCAACAATCCCACGGTAAAATACATAACGTCCGCCTCATATCGCAGATGTCCAAAACGGTATGCCAAATCCCCCAGTCCTCCTCCGCCGACCAATCCCGCCATGGCTGTGGCTCCGATCAAACCGATGGTGGCGATGGTCAGTCCCAAAACAATGGAAGGCCTCGCCTCGCGAATCATCACGTGCCAGATGATGTCTCTGGTCCGGATCCCCATCGCTTCGTAGGCTTCGATCACTCCGCGATCCACCTCGAAGAGCGCTTGCTCCATCAATCGGGCGATATAGGGAGCGGTGTAAACGACGAGGGGAACGATCACTCCTCTGACCCCGATGGTGGTACCCGCAACCAATTTCGTAAACGGCAAGATGAAAAAGAGGAGAATGATAAAGGGAACGGAACGGATCATATTGATGATCAAATTGAGGATCTGGTAAAGGAGCGGATTGGACCAACTTTTCCCCGGACGGGTCAAAACCAACAGTACCCCCAAAGGCAAGCCGATGACAACGGAGAAGAACAGGGAGATGCCCACCATTTGAAACGTCTGCAGCGTCGCTTCCCAAAGGGTATCCCCCCATCGGTCAAGAAATCCGCCGATTGAAATCTGCACGCAAATTCACCCCTTCGATCCGACCCCCCTGATTTTGCAAAAAGAGCATCGCTTGTTCAATTTCCTCCTCATCCCCTGTAAAGTGAACCACCCACCTGCCCAGGGTTCCTTTTTTGAGGTGAAGAATGCCTCCCGAAAGGAGATGGGGAAACACGTCAAACCTCTTGCTCACCTGCGTCAAGACGGTCTCTCCGACGGAGGAGGGGACGAATAGGGAGACGAGCCTCCCGGTTTCGTACCGTCGATGAGACGGCGCCTGGGGCAATTGGACATGGAACAGGCTGTTGACGAATTTTTTCGTCGTCTCATGGACCGGCGAAGTGAAGATTTTCAGAACCGGACCGGTTTCGACGATTTGCCCCTTTTCCATGACCGCGACGCGATCGCAGATTTTTCGAATCACGTTCATTTCATGGGTGATCAGGAGGATGGTGATCCCGAATTCCTCATTGATCTTCAACAGCAGTTCAAGGATCGCATCGGTGGTTTCCGGGTCCAGAGCGCTTGTCGCTTCATCGCACAGAAGTACCTCCGGTTCATGCGCCAACGCCCTGGCAATCGCCACCCGCTGTTTCTGTCCGCCCGACAACTGACTCGGATAATCATCGCGCTTTTCCTCCAGTCCGACAACGTCCAAGTATTTTTCCACCCGCTCCTCGATATTCCCCCTCGGCACTCCTGAAAGTTTCAGTGGAATCGCAACATTTTCATAAACCGTTGCTGTTTTCAGCAGGTGAAACCCCTGAAAGATCATCCCGATCTTCCGCCGGGCATCCCTCAGTTGTTTGGGCGACAGAGACATCAAATCAACCCCGTTCCACAGCACCGTTCCGGAGGTGGGACGCTCCAGCAAATTAATGCAGCGGATCAACGTGCTCTTCCCGGCCCCGCTGTGCCCGATTACGCCGAAGATCTCCCCCTTTTTCAGTTCGAGGGAAACATTCTTGAGTGCCTCCACTTTCCCCTTTTTTGTGACAAAGGTTTTTGACACGTTGATCAGCCGAATCATCATCCTCCCCCTTTTCAAGAGCGGCATTTTTTCCGGTTACCAGGAAGGAACCACGGAACCTTTAAAGGTCTCTTCCACGAAACGCTTCACCTCTTCCGAATGGTAGGCCTTGATCAGCTTCTGGATCACCGGATCATCCTTGTTCTCCGTCCGCACCGCCAGCACATTCACCCAGGGGGAATCCTTCGGCTCCATATAAATGGCGTCGCGGGTGGGCAACAAACCGTGTTCGACGGCGAAGTTGGTATTGATCGCGGCGGCGGCAAATTCATCCAGCTGGCGGGGGATCTGCGCCGCCTCCAGTTCGACCAACTCCAGGTCCAACGGGTTTTCCACGATGTCTTTCACCGTCGCTTGGATGCCGATGCCTTTCTTTAACTTGATCAGCCCGGCCTGGTCAAACAGGAGCAACGCGCGCGCCCCGTTGGTCGGGTCATTGGGCAGACCGATTTTGTCCCCTTTTTTCAGCTGTTTCAAGTCCTTGATCCTGTTGGAGTAAATCCCCATCGGAAAGTTGACGGTATCGGCAACCGCCACCAGGTCCAAATTCTTGTCCTTTTTCATTTGCTCCAGGTAGGGCTCATGCTGAAAGGAATTGACATCGAGTTCCCCCTCCGCAAGGGCGACGTTCACCATCGGATAATCGTTGAACACCTTGATGTCGATGTCCAATCCGTCCTTGGCCGCCACCTCTTTGACCTTCTCCATGATCTGTTCATGGGGGCCTGCCGTAACCCCGACCACCAGCCGATGCTCGTCCAACGGTTTTCCGGCATCGGTGCCGCAGCCGACCGCCGCAAACAAAAGGGCACCGATCAGTACCGACTTGACTAAATTTCTCACGGGTCATCCATCCTTTTTCAAGTATTTGGATCAGAATAACAGGAATTATGGCAATGCCCGGCGGGGGTTGCACCCGAAAAAACCATGAAAAATGCCCCTCTGAAAAGACAGAGAGGCATGAAACGATCATCTTCTTCCCGCCTCTCTTATCTCTCAAAACGGATTCACCGTTTTGCAGGAATTAGCACCTTTCTCGCTCAGCGCAAGAAGGTTGCCGGGCTTCATCGGGCCAGTCCCTCCGCCTACTCTGGATAAGAGCGCAGCGCCATATTCACCTGTTATTCCCATAAGAATTCTTTCATTTATTATAGGAGATCCGAGACGCGGCGTCAACATTTTTTCAACGGTCAGCCGGATGTGCGTCTGAGGCCGGATGTCTTACCGATTCAGATACGGGGAGATTCCTTCGCCAACAACGGCCCAAGCCCCCCATGCAGGGGGCAAAGGGGTGCAATATGGAAAGCAACCCGGTTGCAGCACCGAGATTGGCCGCGACGATCGAGAACCCTCCCCTGGCCACAATCGTCAACCCGATATTCATCGACGCCTTTGGTGAAAGTCCAGCACTTCGGCCTGACAGTATTCCAGCTGCATTGTTGCCTATGATCGAAAACAGGACGGCACTCAAGGCCAACCATGCCGCATCACTCAATGCCATTGGATCAATGGTGAGACCGAAGTTGAAAAACAGGGCGCCAAAGAAATCCCGAAACAAGAAAATCATATTTTCGATGCGCCTCATATGTATCGTTCCCGCCGAAACAAGCCCCACAAGAAGCACTCCACCGAAAAACCAACGATCAGGAACAGCAGAGAAAGCATGGACACTTCGTTGGATTTGATGTTCAACGCCGGATTGATCAAGGGAACGGATTATTGTCCCAACAGGAAAATCAACAGCATGTACCCCGGAGCAAGAAGGGCAGATACAATTAAACCGCTAAGGGAAGCGGCTTCACTTAAGAGCAATCCCGAGCGGAATGACGGATAAACAGCCAGGAACACATCATCAAACATGACGATCCGGAGAATCATTTTCGATTCCGGGTTTGGCCACGACACTGAAAGTGATGGTGCCCATTCCGGCAGTCAGCAAAATCTCCATTAAAGAAAAGCCTGCAATCCATCCGAATAGAAGGCCCGGGGTAAAGTTGAGACCGTCATGAATGCTTCCTCCGATCGCGCCGACCGACCCGCTTTGATGAGTCGACCTACGGAAAACTCCAGGTCCGAGGTAATAACTCAATCAATTCACCACTGATAAGCTGTTTTCAGGGTCCGGCATCGATCATCCGAAAGAAAAGTGGAACGGGCATGTGAAATGTGAACAAGCCCCCGTTCCATCCGTGCCGTACCCAAAACGCTCACTCTCATTCAGAGCCGTTACGCATGCGGCGAATCCACTCTCCGGCGGTGATCACTTGGCTGAACCGCGCCGCTTGGCCGACCAGAACCGCCCGGTGCATCTCCTCTGCGGAGACGGAGCCCGCCTGGTTGGTCACGTCAAGGGTTCCGGTGGCGTCGGACAAAAACTCCACGGCGAAACCGCGATGGTATGCCTGCTTTGCCGTGGAATCGCAGCACATGTGCGTCATATACCCGGCGATCGTCACCGTGTCCACACCGTTATTCTTCAACCATTCCTCCAATCCGGTTCCCGTAAAGCTACCGGGCAGACGTTTGTCCACCAGGAGATCCCGGCGGCGTTTCGCCACTTCCGGATGAAGCTTCCACTCCTCCGTCCCCTTCCGGAACACCCCGGAGCCTTCCACCGGTGACGTATGACGGATCACCACCACCGGAATTCCCTCCTCCGATGAGGCGTCCATAACTTCCAAAATGCGGTCGAGACTCCCCTCCGGGTACGTCACCGGCAACCGTCCGGTGAAATACTCGTTCTGAACATCGATGACCAACAGCGCCCGTTTCACGGCAACCGCCTCCTTGGCAAGTCGTGATATCCTTGGATTCACCCCAAGGATATCACGACTTGCCAAGACGCTGAAACCTTCTCCAAGACGACGGACGTAGAATGCCTGCAGCCGGCGCCGCAAAAACGGCGTCTCGACAACCAAACCTTTGTACTTGCCTCTGCACCCCCTCCTTGGATTCCGAAGGGGCATTCCCCCAAAATGGGCGCACTTATCGGGATATGTAACCATATGGTGAAATGAGCATACAGCCTGAATTCCCCCGGGAGGGTCACGGATGAATGCCTTTCATTACCCCGGCACCGACTCCAGCAGTTCGGAACCGATGAACCGGCTCATCGCCGACATCGCGAAAGCGATCAACGGGGAATACCATGCCATCGGCTATTACGAGGCGTTGGCCCGGTTGGCGCCGACGGAGAAGGAGCGAACCAGCATACGGGAAATCCGAAGGGATGAAATCAAACACTACAAACTGTTCCTCAGGATCTACAAAAAACTCACCGGACACAGGCCGATGGTGATGGAGGGATCCCCTCCCGAGAATTATCGGCAGGGGCTGAAATTTTCCATCGAAGACGAACTGGAAACAGTCGATTTCTATCTCGACATTTCCGACAGGGCCTACGATCCCCGCATCCGTCGGGCCTTCAGGCGCGCCGCTCTGGATGAACAGCAACACGCCGTCACTTTCAACTATTTCCTGACTAAACTGTGCTGCAAAGATCCGTGAAACTTCCGCAGAAGTCAGCCCAAGCATCCCGCACATCTGGGGGAGGGTGGGACTGATGACCACTTCCGAGCCGAGGAGGGTCGCGATGTTCCGCCTCTACTCCAGTCAGCAGGAAACACATGACGAATAGCCTTTCAAACGCCGGACCCCAACCGAAAACGGTTGGGGTCCGGTGTTTCGATCCGTATACAAGGTCACTGCGCTTTTTCGCTCTTCTCCCAACGCAGCACCGGCTTCCGGGCGGCGGTCACCTCGTCGAGGCGCTTCACCACCGTGGCAGTGGGGGCATCCTGGACCCGTTCCGGGTTTTCCTCCGCTTCCCGGGCGATCTGGATCATCGCGTCGATGAACTGATCGAGGGTTTCCTTGCTTTCCGTCTCCGTGGGCTCGATCATCATACATTCATCGACAATCAGCGGGAAATAGATCGTCGGCGGATGGAAACCGAAATCCAGAAGCCGCTTGGCCATGTCCAGGGTCCGCACGCCCAGTTTCTTCTGACGCTTGCCCGAAAGCACAAACTCATGCTTGCAGTGTTGCGGATACGGCAGGTCAAAGTACGGCGCCAACTTCCGCATCACATAGTTGGCGTTGAGGACGGCGTTTTCCGAAACCCGGCGCAGACCGTCCGGCCCCATCGTGCGGATGTAGGCATAGGCCCTGACCAAGATGCCGAAATTGCCGTAGAACCCCTTCACCCTTCCGATGGAATGGGGCAGGTCTTCCTTCAGATAAAAACCCTCTTCTCCCTTTTCCACGACGGGAACGGGCAAGAACGGGGCCAGTTCCTTCTTGACGCCCACCGGCCCTGCGCCGGGGCCGCCGCCTCCGTGGGGGGTGGTGAAGGTTTTGTGCAGGTTGAGGTGGACCACGTCAAAGCCCATGTCCCCGGGGCGGGCGATGCCCAGAATGGCGTTGGCGTTGGCTCCGTCGTAATAGAGGAGTCCTCCGGCCTGGTGCACGATATCGGCGATCTCCTGGATTTCCTTTTCAAACAGCCCCAGGGTGTTGGGGTTGGTCAGCATGAGGGCCGCCGTATCATCCCCCACCGCCGCCCGCAGCGCTTCCACATCGACAAGCCCCTTTTCATCGGAGGGGACGGTGACGGTCTTGAACCCGGCGACGGTGGCGCTGGCCGGGTTGGTTCCATGGGCCGAGTCCGGGACGATCACCTTGTTCCTGCCCGTGTCGCCGCGGCTTTCGTGATAGGCCCGGATCATCATCAAACCGGTCCACTCGCCCTGGGCTCCGGCGGCGGGCTGCAGGGTAACCCGGTCCATCCCGGTGATCTCCGCCAAGTATTGCTGCAGTTCATACAACAACTGAAGGGCGCCCTGAACCGTCTCCTCCGGCTGGTACGGATGGATCCGCGCAAAACCTGGAAGCCTGGCCACGTCCTCATGCACTTTGGGGTTGTACTTCATCGTACAGGAACCGAGCGGGTAGAAACCGTTGTCCACACCGTAATTGCGGCGGGACAGTTCAATATAGTGGCGAATCAGGTCCGGCTCGGATACCTCCGGCAGCTCGGGGGGTGCATCGCGAAGCAACTCCCCGGGAAGCACCTCCTCCGGTTCGACCGCGGGAACATCCGGTTCCGGCAGACTGTAAGCGACGCGCCCCGGCTTGCTGAGTTCAAAAATCAATTTTTTCCCCGGGTTCACAGCAATCCCTCCAATGCTTCGGCCAGTTGCTCAATCTCGCCCCTGGTCCGCACTTCCGTGACGGCCAACAGCATGGATCCGGACAGTTCCGGGTAATCCCTCCCCAGGTCGTACCCGCCGATGATCCCCTTTTGAAGCAGCCGGCGGTTCACTTCTCCCACCGGTCGGGAGAGCTTCACCGCAAATTCGTTGAAGAAGGGCCGGTCGAACAAGGGGCTCACCCCGGGAACCTGCGCCAACCGCTTCCGGGCGTAATGGGCCTTTTGCAGGTTGAGCCGGGCCATGTCCCGAATCCCCTGTTTCCCCAGCGCGGACATGGCCACCGCCGCGGCCAGGGCATTGAGCGCCTGGTTGGAACAGATGTTGGAAGTGGCCTTCTCCCGGCGGATATGCTGTTCCCGGGCCTGGAGCGTCAGCACGAATCCCCGCACGCCCTCCTCATCGGTGGTCTGACCCACGATCCGGCCCGGAATGCGCCGCATCAACGGACGGGTGGTGGCAAAGAAGCCGCAATGGGGTCCGCCGAACTGGACGGGGATGCCCAGCGGTTGCGCATCGCCGACCACAATGTCGGCCCCGCACTCACCCGGCGGCTTGATCAGCCCGAGGGCAATCGGGTTTGTGCTGACCACCAGCAATCCCTTGTGCCGATGAGCGATCGGCTCCGCAGCGGAGACATCCTCCAGATTTCCGAAGAAGTTGGGGCTCTGGAGGATCACCGCCGCCGTTTCCTCATCCGCTTCCGCCTCCAAAAGGGCCATGTCGGTAATTCCGTCTTTGTGGGGAATCTCCTTCACCACAAGCCCCAGTCCCCGGGACTGCAGGCGCAAAATCGCCCGCGCTTCGGGATGGACCGTCCGGGATACGAGTATCTTCTTCTTTCGCGTCGCCGCCGCGGCTACTCCGGCCGCTTCCGCCAGGGCCGTGGGACCGTCGTACATGGAGGAGTTGGCCACCTCCATGCCGGTCAGCTCGCATATCATCGTTTGAAATTCGAAGATGGCCTGCAACTCCCCCTGGCTGATCTCCGGCTGGTAGGGCGTATATGCGGTGTAAAACTCCGAGCGGGAGATGATATGATCCACCACGCTGGGGATGTAGTGCTCGTAGGCGCCGGCCCCCAAAAAGCACACCGCCTGATCAAAGGTGGTGTTTTTCTGGGAGAGGCGCTGCATGTGCCGGACCAGTTCCGGCTCCGACAGGCCGTCCGGAAGGTTGAGGCGCCCGCGGTACCGCACCCCTTCCGGAATATCCGCAAACAGATCGTCAACGGAATCGACGCCGATGGCGGACAGCATTTCCCGTCGATCCTCTTCCGTCATCGGCAGGTAACGGAATTTCATCGGATCCCTCCTCCGCTTTATATAATCAGCCGCCCGCCTATTTTCTAGGCCTTCTGTAGAAGGGCGTTTTGACGGTGATCGCCCGCAGGCGTCTGCCGCGAATCTCCACTTCCACCTCATTGCCCGGCTCGGCATATTCCGCCCGGATCAGGGCAAGGCCCACATTTTTCTTCAGGGTGGGAGACTGGGTTCCCGTGGTCACCTCACCGATCTCCTCATCTCCGGCGTAGACCGGATAACGGGTGCGGGGGATGCCGCGGTCGATCATCTCAATGCCCACCAGCTTTCTCGGAGGGCCTTCTTCCTTCTGTTCAGCCAGAACGTCCCGCCCGATAAAATCCCCCTTCTCCGTTTTGACAGCGAAACCGAGTCCCGCCTCGATGGGAGTGATCTCCGGAGACAGCTCCCTTCCGTACAAGGGCAGGCAAGCCTCGAACCGGAGGGTGTCCCGCGCCCCGAGACCGCAGGGGAGCACCCCTTCCTCCCTTCCGGCTTCCAGGATCTCCTGCCATACACGGGGGGCATCCTCCGGGTTGAGATAAATTTCGAATCCATCTTCACCGGTGTAACCGGACCGGGACACCATCGCCATGGTTCCGGCCAATTTCACGTCATCCCGAAAACGGAAAAAACCGATGGAAGAAAGATCCGCATCCGTCAGTTTACTGAGGACGCGTTCGGCCAGCGGTCCCTGGAGGGCGAGCTGAGCCATCTGACTTGACACGTTCCGGATCGTCACATCACCGGAGGCGTGTTTCTCGATCCATTCCACATCCTTTTCCACGTTTGCCGCATTGAGCACCAGTAGGAAAGAATCCTCCCCCCGGTAGATCAGCAAATCGTCCACGGTTCCGCCGTTCGGATAACACATAATGGAATATTGCGCCTTTCTGGGCTCCAGTTTGGATGCATCGTTGGTGGTCAGCTTCTGGACGAGATCCAGGGCGTCCGGACCGCTGATCTCCACTTCGCCCATGTGAGAGACATCAAAAAGGCCGGCTCGCGTGCGAACCGCTTCATGCTCCGCGATGATGCCGGAAAATTGGACGGGGAGTTCCCACCCGCTGAAGGGAACCATTTTCGCCTGATCCTTGTAGACTTCATAAAGCGGGGTTCGCTTCAATTGCGACACGTTGCCACCTCCACTGGATTCGACTTCAGTTTCTCACACTTTCCGCCTTTTCAAACAAAAAGGACAGAGAACCCCCCCTTGATGGCTGGCGTCTCTGTCCGGAAACCTGAGAGTTCTCCCGACAACGTCGGGATGCCCCGTGGGTGGCCCGCATGGGGCGGGCTCTCTCCAGAGTTGCGTCCGGCGGGCCTCCTTTTGCCTGAGAGATTCACCCTGCTCAGGGCTTGCCCCTTCGGCGCCGCAAATGCGGTCTCTCCTCCCGCCTTCACCCGCATCTTTCTTTTGTGACGAACAGAATAAGTGCGAAAATGCCACTGTTCCAATTTCGTATTTGGCCTATAAGAGAGTGTACCACACCTTTGGTCCTCTTTCACCCTCATGATCCCAAACGGTTTGGTCCCTTTTCATCCCCGGCGACAAAACCTCTTCCCTGCCGCGCCGGTCATGGTTTTTTGAGGAAAAAAACACGTAAAGGTCCGGAAAATTGTCAGCGGTCTGATAATCTTCTTCTTTCCAATCCATACTATGTAAGACGGAATTTCCGGGAGGGATGACTGTGCAATCGGTTCCCATCCGCATGGACCGCAAATGGCTCGGCCAATTCCAGGAACGGGTCGAAACCGACACCGGCTGGTCGACGTGGGAATGGTTTCAATTGGCCCTCGAGGCGGCGGAGGCCCAAGCCGTTCCCGACTTCGACACATTGCAGTGCCTGAACGCCTTGACCGGATTCACCCCCCTTCCCCATCAAATCGACACCGTCCGCCGCGTCATCAACGAGATGAACGGACGGGCCATTCTGGCGGACGAAGTGGGTCTGGGCAAGACGATTGAAGCGGGAATGATCTTGAAAGAATACCTGATCCGCGGCTTGGTGAAACGGGCCCTGATCCTGGTTCCCTCTTCACTGGTTCTGCAGTGGACGCGGGAGTTAAACCAGAAGTTTCAGATTCCGGCCATGGCCCACAAGCAGTCCTGGATGTGGGAGCAGTGCGACATACTGGTCGCCTCCATCGACACCGCCAAACGGGAACCGCACCGGGACCTGGTCCTCTCTCAAACCTACGACCTGCTGATCGTCGACGAGGCCCACAAGCTGAAAAACCGGCGAACGAAAAACTGGCAATTCGTCAACGGGATCCGCAAGAAATACTGTCTCCTGCTGACCGCCACCCCTCTCCAAAACCAGTTGGATGAACTCTTCAACCTGGTCACCCTTCTCAAGCCGGGCCATTTGGGACGGGAATCCACCTTCCAGACCGAATATGTGGCCGGCAAGCGCTTGCCGAAAAACGAAGAACGGCTGCGGGAAGAAATTCGCCGGGTGATGATCCGCAACCGGCGCAGCGACGGACACGTTCCCTTGACCAGACGGCACGTGACCACCGTTCCGATCACCCTCTCTCCGGAAGAGAGGGCCTTGTACGACGGGGTCACCCAGTTTGTCCGGGAGCGCGCCCGACAGGGAATCGGCGACTTGAAAAGCGCCCTCTCCCTGATCGTCCTCCAGCGGGAAGTGTGCAGCAGCCGGGATGCCGCTTTCCTTACCCTGTTCAAGCTGTTTCAACGCTCGGAAAAGGATGAGGAAGAAATCTCCCCCGAGGTGGCCCATCTGGTGGATCTGCTCCGAGCGGTCAAACGGCAGTCCAAAGTGGACCGGGCGATTCAACTCATCAAGGAAATCGGGGAAAAGGTGATTCTCTTCACCGAATACCGCGCAACCCAGGAAATGATCCTGCGTTCCTTGGCCGCCGAGGGGATTCCCGCCGTCCCGTACCGCGGCGGCTTCGCCCGAAACAAAAAGGATTGGATGATGGAATTGTTCCAGAAAAGGGCCCGGGTGATGGTGGCCACGGAGGCCGGCGGGGAGGGAATCAACCTGCAATTCTGCCGGCACATCATCAACTACGACATGCCCTGGAACCCGATGAGGGTGGAACAGCGGATCGGCCGGGTGCATCGCCTCGGCCAGACCCGCGATGTGCACATCTACAACTTCGCCACCGAAAACACCATCGAAGAGCACATCATCTGGCTGCTCCACGAAAAGATCAACATGTTTGAAATGGTGATCGGCGAATTGGAAACGATTCTGGAGCGGCTCAAGCTGAAGGACAACCTGGAACAGCGTTTGATGCAGATCATGCTGGAATCGGAGGATGACCGGCAGATCCGAAAGAAACTGTCGGCCATCGGAGAAAGCATCCGCGAAGCCCGCGAGGACATTCTCGCCGACTCCCGTCGTCAGGAGAGGTGGCTCCATGGAGGCTGATCGGATTCGCTCGTTTGCCGAACGGTTTTTAACCGCCCACGGCTGCCATTTTGTCGAGAAAAGCCCGGAACATCTCGTCACGCAGCTCTCCATCGAAGCGGACAAGGACCTGGTCAACCGGCCCTTTTATTGGATGTACGTGGAGAAAATGGGGATCGAACCCCAGCCCTCCCTTCTCACCTTCGTCTTTGATCCTCAACGATTGGAGGATCACGACCGGGGAGAATACTTGACCTCCGGTTCCCCGCGATTTGTTTCCATGCTGGAAGCCGCCAAAAGGCGCGGCCGATTTGTTCGCCTCTTCGAAGAAAAGCCTTCCTCCGTGGGAAGTCCCCTGAGCTCCCGCCCCTATATTCCGTGGCTGGGGGTCAATTTTCAGATCTCCCACATGTGCGATCAAAAGAAAGACGAGATCTGCTGCCTCGGCATCAATCTGCACAGCGGTGAAATCGTCGAGGATTTTTACCGCAGGATGAAACAGCGGCGGTGGACCGCCAGGCTGCCGGCCAACAGGCACACGGTTCAACCCCAGCTGACGATCGTCGAGGGAGTGGGAGAGCTGGAACGCTTCCTGCAGGACCGGATCGAACAGCAGGACTTGTCCTGGGCGGAACAGGCCCTGAAGCGGATGAAGATGGAACTGGAACAGCTGGAACACTTTTATCCCGAAGGGGTGAAAAACGAGGAAAAAAAGCAGCGAATTCGGGAGACCATCTGGCAATACCATCCGCGCGTCGAAGTGGAAGTGATCAATGCCGGCCTGTTTTATCTGGACGGAGCTGCAACGGATTAACCCGCGGGGAGAGCGGATGCCCGCTCCCCCGCATTTTTTGATTTTTTCTCGAAAATTAAAAATCAGTAGTTTTATAGATCCGGCAAATGTGATAATCTAAGGTTAGCAAAGCGGAACGGGAGGGTAGAAAACGAGATGAAACGATGGCACTTCTTCCTTCTCTCATTTTTTCTTCTTTTTGGAATCCCATCTGCCGTCACGGCTACTTCGGATGACGTGGCGGAACATGTCGTGAAGGTCTCCCACCGTCCGGACGGAGAAGGGAAATGGGTCTTCACCGCCACTCTTGAAGGGGAAGAAAATGTTCGGGGAGACTGGTCCTTCGTCTTGGACGGCCACGACTCGACCACCGTCGAATACGAGGGAGAACAAGCCCAGGCCAAATTCTCCATCGATTCTCCCGGCAAGCACCAGCTGAACGTCTCCTTCGAGGGCAGCCTGGGGGACCGCACCGGAAGGCTGAACAAGGAATACATATTTGAGGTCCCCGCCCTTTCCGTAAAGATCGACGGTTCCAAGGCCGTCTCCGCCAACCTCCTTTACACGGAACAGGCCGAGGGGAAATGGACCTTCGCCCTGGGCACCAATAGCGGAGAGCTGGTGGAGATCAGGGAGAGCGCGCAGGATCACGGTCCGCGCTTCTCCAAGAAACTCGCCGACCTGCAGCCCGGCACGTACCACCTGCTCGTCACCTACCAGGGCAAGGTCAACGGCGTGGAAACGGGATTCCAGAAGTCGCAGACACTGCATGTGGACGAGCAGGGCAAATTGACGCTCGCACCCGGTGAAACCGGGGATTCCCCCGCCGTGATCACCGCTCCCGAAAAGGTGGCCCAGGTCATCGAGAATTCCAAGCAGGGCGGAAAGCTGCCCAAGACCGCCACTTCCCATCCCGCCCAAGCTTTGATCGGTCTGTTCCTCCTCCTCGGAGGCTGGATGCTGCTCAAAAGGCCGAACGGGAAGCAAACGACGGTCTCATGAGAAAAAACTCCGGTCGTCGAAAACGAAAAAGGCCCGTAATACGGGCCTTGAGATTGATGACAAACCCCCTGGCTCTTTTCGCAAGAAAAGCGCCAGGGGTTGCATGTTTATGGGAAATAAACAGATAAAGGAAATTAGATTTGGTAAATTAGGCGGATCACAAAGCCTTTTCCTCTCTTCGAGAGGAGCAAGGCCATTTTTTTGATGTTT
>NZ_PVNE01000019.1 GCF_003001905.1 Planifilum fimeticola | reverse complement strand
AGAGTAACAGAGCAATGCCTCCTTACTGCCGTTTGCCAAAACATCAAGAAAATGGCCTTGCTCCTTTGGAAGAGGAACAATGGGCCCCAAGGCGGGTCCTTTATCCGTCTGTTCTTCTCTATTTTCTTCCAATTAGCATACAAACCCAGCGGTTTTTCCGCTGGGTTTGTCAATAGCCTCAGGCCTTCCGTCGTACGGAAGGCCTGCAGGAATATACAAAAACACCAAAAAGAAAAGGAAGAACAGACAAAATCGATGCTTGTTTCCATGTAATAACAATGAATACGGTTACTCCACGGTCACTTCTTCCTTCTCCTTTTGGAGCAATTGATACATTTCCTCAATGCACTTTTTGCTTACGACTTTGTTCTTATAACGGATGGTGTTGTCCACTTCACCTGTAAAAATGCAAGCGGGTTCATATTTTTTTAACACGATCCGTTCGCCGTCCACGAAGATCTCCAGCGCATCCTTTTCTCCGATCCCCAAGGTCCTGCGCAGTTCAATCGGAATCACCACACGCCCCAGCTCGTCCACTTTCCGCACAATTCCGGTAGATTTCAGCATTTTCACTTCTCCTCTCTTTTGAGTCTTTTTGATCTTGGTCTCGAGCCGCCAAAATTCGACAGGAACGGCGTCATCAACATCATACCAGCGATTACCATTACAGTCAATAAGACAATCATAATTTGTCGCGTATTTTTTACAACATTCACAGTAAATTGAATGGAGATCCGCGGGAAAATGCGCGCTTTTCACCCGCTTGTGCGGGTGATTGCCGCACGATTTTTTTGTAGACTGTTAGTGTACGGGATGGACCAAGGTGTGGCGCGGAAGGGAGGAAGGAGCGTGCTCCCCGTTTCCGAGGAGTTGAAGCAAAAATTACGGGCGCTGAATCGGGAGCTGCGCCGGATGTATCCTCCTGCCGAATTTCGGCTGGAAACCCTCCGGCGGCGGCTGGAAGAGGCGGGAGCCTTTTTTCCGGTGGACAAGTGGTCGGAGGCGGAGCTGAAATCCTGGTTGGGAGAGGGTCTGCTGATCGGAGTGGACGGCTCGGTCAACTCGACCTCTGGAGCCCATCCCCACACCCTTTCGGTTTTTCAGGCATTGGCCAAGGGAACGCGCGGGGAGGAACACTGGGAAGCCGAAGTGTACACCCCCTTGCTGGAGCCGGAGGAGGAGATGAATGGAGGAGCGGCCCGGGAAGCCCGTCGGCGGGGGACCATCCTATCCAGCCTGGAGCTTCGGGCGGCCCTGGAAGCGATCAGAAGGTGGGCTCCCCGGGTGGTGATGATGGATGGTTCCCTGCGCCACTTCATGATCGACGATGCGGAAGGATGGAACGAATTGAAGGAGGCGGCGGAACGGGCCGGGGTCCTGCTGGTGGGGGTGTCGGAGGAGATCGGGACCAAGGGGTTGGCCCGGGCGCTGTTTCCCGACCGGCCGACCTGGTCGGACCGGGACATTTTGTACGGCGTCCTGAACCAGGGCGAGGCGTATGCCTGGGAAGGATGGGACGCATCGGACACCGGGCTGTGGAAAGTGGTGATCCGTCCCTCCGGAAGTCCCCAGCCGGTCGGCATCGATGGGTTGATCAGCCAGTGGGAGCACCGCGGGGACTTGATCCGCCTCTGCCGGACGCTGACGCCGGAGTCGGGGAGAGGCATCCCCCTGTGGCTGGATATCGTCGATGCGGAGGTGCGGGTGACGGATCCGCTCATCGAGGCGATGGTGGAAGAGTATATCGACCCGGATCTGCTTCACCGCCTGCTGGTGCCGAAGCGGAGCGAGCGGCATCTTTGACCCCGTGATGCATCTTGCCCTTTTCATGCGGCCTTTTTCTCCGGTTTTGTGCGTTTCTGAGGAGTTTTTCCGCCTTCGGGCGGACGGTGAGGTATGAAGAAGCGTCCCGAACGGGTTTCCGGCAAAGGAGGTAGGCGGCGGTGCAAGTGGTGGGAGTGACGACCCAACAGGAAGTGTACGCGGTTTCCAAAGAGCGAAAGTTTCGGGTGAACGAGATCCTCATCATCGAGGATGAGTCGCTCAATTATCCCCGTGGGGAAGTGGTGGAGACCCTGGCCTACAACCGGCTGATTCCGATGGGAATGGACAAGTCCCTGGTGGATTCGCAGGTGATTTCCTCCCTGGAACAGATCGGCTACGACATCGGAGCCGATGAGATCAATCTGGCCAAAATCCGGCTCTTTGCGGAGGCTCCCCATCCGGTGCGGACCGGGTGCCGGGTGCGCCCACCCAGCTTTGACGAAGTGCGGGAACTTTTGGTGAAACAGCTTCCGGAGGAGGGGATGGTGCTCGGGGAGATCCTGGGGACGGAGTCCCTGGCGCCGACCCTTCCTTCGGAGCTGTCCGGGCAGTTGTTCCGGATGGAGGCGGGACAGTTCCTTCCCCAACAGGGAGTCCCCTTCGTCTTCGACATCCGATCGATGCAGCAGTATCCCCACATCGGCATCTTCGGCGGTTCCGGTTCGGGCAAGTCCTTCGGCCTCCGGGTGATGTTGGAGGAACTGATGAAGCTGTCCATCCCGACGGTCGTCTTTGACCCCCACTTTGAGATGGATTTCAGCGAGCGGGTGGCGGAGCTGAAGGACCACGGCCCCGACTTCAGAGACCGGTGGCTTTCCGTTCAGGTGGGCCGGGAGGTGGGGGTCCTCTTTTCAGCCCTCTCCACCCGGGACGTGATTCAGCTGCTCGGGGCGGCCGGGGGGCACCTGACCGACTCGATGACCAACGTGATCGAAACCCTCCATCGGCGGGGGGATTCTTATCAGTCCTTCAGCGACCGCCTGAGCAACGTGGCCATGGCCCTGGAGGAGGGAAGCAAAGGACTGGAGCGGCGTCTCCGGGATCCTGAACTGACGCCGGAGGAGGCGGAAAAAACCCGGGACCTGCTGGGGCTGCTCCAAAAATACGGCAGCCTGCCCCTCGCCTCGGTCAAGGGGGTGCAGTGGCGCCTGTCGCGGCTGGAAAAGGCGGGGCTGTTTCAGCGCGATATCCAGCCCATTGAGAGGGCCCTGGAACAGCGGAAGCTCGTGGTGGTCCAGGGACCTGCCTGGGTGTTGCAGGTGTTTTCCACCTATGTGACCGGAAGCCTCTACCGGAAGCGGAGGGATTACCGGGATGCCCGGATGAACGGGGAGGAGGGCACCTTCTTCCCGCCCTTCGTCGTGGCCACCGACGAGGCCCACAATTTCGCCCCGAAGGGGGTGGATTCCCCGGCCAAATCAATCCTGAAGGAAATTGCGCAGGAAGGGCGGAAATACGGCGTTTTCCTGATATTGGCCACTCAGCGCCCCACCCTGCTGGACGAGACGATCACCGCCCAGCTCAATACCAAATTTGTATTCCGGACGGTACGCGGGACGGACATTGCCACCCTGAGGGAGGAGACGGATTTGACGCCGGAGGAAGGAAAGCGGCTTCCCTACCTCCGGTCCGGGGACACCTTCGTATCCTCGGCGGTGTACGGGCGGACGCTCTTCGTCCGGATCCGTGCGGCTTATACCCGGAGTCCTCACGTGGCGGATCCCTTCGCGGAACTTGCGGCGGTGTCGGAAGCGAGGGACGAAAAGGTGTTGGAGGCGATCCGGGAACGGCTGCCTCTGTTTGACACCGATCTGTTGGACGCCGTGGCCCACATCAACCGGACCTGCGGCCTCCGTTGGGAAGTGAGCCGACTGAAGCAGGAACTGGACCGGCTGGCCGCGGAGGGCCGGATCCTTCGGAAGGAATCCCCCTTTGCGGTCCGGTATGATGTGAAGCGGTGAAGGGAAATTGGATCATGCTTCAGAAGACGGGATCGAAAGGAGAGATCCTTCAGTGACGGGGGACTGGAGAAGGGATCCGATCGGCTCCGCTCTCCGCGGCGAAAACCCGATGGTGCTGGCCAAGATGAAAAGCGGGTTTGCCGTGATCGGGAACACGCAATTTCTGCCCGGCTATTGTTTGCTGTTGGCGTATCCCCGGGTGGAATCGTTAAACCGGTTGAGCCTGGAAAGGCGCCAGGATTTTTTGCTCGACATGAGCCTGATCGGTGAGGCTGTCGAGCAGGTCTGTCGGCCGAAAAGGGTCAATTACTCCATTTACGGCAACAAGGATCCCTTTTTGCACGCCCACATCTTTCCCAGGTACGATTGGGAGCCGGAGGAACTGAAACCGTATCCGGTCTGGCGATATTCCGATGAAAAGTGGACGGACAGGCGATACCAATACAATGAGGAGAATCACGGCGAATTGCGAAAAAAGCTGAAGGAAGCATTGATGGATGGGATGAAACAGGCGTATCGCCGGTGATGGAAATCGGTCCGAACGACCGGTGGATCAATACAGGGGGATTTATCCCGACGGCTCGATGTATAGGGAGACGATTCTTCGGCAATCAAGGGTAATAAATCCTCTCAAAAACCGATGGAAAGGGCTATGCTGCAGATCCGGGAGAAACGAGGCGGCTCCCTATCCGTCGTTCGGGGAACGATTTCTTAAGGCGATAGAAGGTTGACGGTTGATTTGTCTTCTTCGGATTCGCTATAATGGTATAACACGATAACCGATTTTTTCCGGGAATAACTGCCCGTCGATGAAGGGGATGAGTAACCGCCGGCCGGCCATCGACAGAGAGCCGGGTCAGGTGAAAGCCGGCATGGCCGCCGCGGTGAACATGGCCCCCGAGATCCCGCCCTGAAGCCGGTTTTGGTGGGTAGGGGCGGGCGCACTCCGGCGTTATCGGAGCAGTGTGCAGCACTGGCTGAGGGCATCCGCCGCGAGGGGATGCCGAAATTGGGTGGTACCGCGTGAGGAGAGCCTCTCGCCCCATGTTCGGGCGGGAGGTTTTTTGATATGCGGAAAGGAGGAAACGAGTGTGGCGGAACAAAAAACCTTCTACATCACGACGCCGATCTATTATCCCAGCGACAAACTGCACATCGGCCACGCCTACACCACGGTGGCCGGTGATGCGATGGCCCGATACAAGCGGCTCAAGGGATATCGGGTGATGTACCTGACCGGAACCGACGAGCACGGCCAGAAGATCCAGCGCAAGGCCCGGGAACAGGGGAAGACTCCCCAGCAGTTCGTCGATGAAATCGTGGCGGGTATCCGCCAGCTCTGGGATCGTCTGGACATCTCCTACGACGACTTTATCCGGACGACCGAGGAGCGGCACAAGCGGGTGGCGCAGAAGATCTTCAAACGCTTGATGGATCAGGGGGATATCTATCTCGGCGAGTACGAGGGCTGGTACTGCACCCCCTGCGAATCCTTCTGGACGGAGCGGCAGCTGGTGGACGGGAACTGCCCCGACTGCAACCGTCCGGTGGAAAAAGTGCGGGAGAAGAGCTATTTTTTCCGGATGAGCAAGTATGTGGACCGCCTGTTGGCCCATTACGAGGCCCATCCCGACTTCATCCAGCCGGAATCCCGGAAGAACGAGATGATTCAGAACTTCATCAAGCCGGGTCTGGAGGATTTGTGCGTATCCCGCACCACCTTCGACTGGGGCATTCCGGTTCCCGACGATCCGAAGCACGTGATGTACGTGTGGATCGACGCCCTGACCAACTACATCACCGCCATCGGCTATCTGTCGGATGACCCCGAGGAGCGGGCCAAATTTGAGACCTTCTGGCCGGCGGATGTGCACCTGGTGGGCAAGGAGATCGTCCGCTTCCACACCATCTATTGGCCGATCATGCTGATGGCGCTGGGGCTTCCCCTGCCGAAAAAAGTGTTCGGTCACGGTTTTCTGCAGCTGAAGGAAGGGAAGATGTCCAAATCGAAGGGAAACGTGGTTTATCCGATTCCTTTGATCGAACGTTACGGATTGGACGCGCTCCGCTACTACCTGCTCCGGGAAGTCCCCTTCGGCGCCGACGGTTCCTTCACTCCGGAAGCATTTGTGGAACGGATCAACGGCGATCTGGCCAACGACCTGGGGAACCTCCTCCACCGGACGCTCACGATGGTGGAGAAGTACTTCGGCGGCATCGTCCCGGAGGCCGTCGAAGGCGCCACCCCCCACGACGGGGATTTGAAGCGCCTGGCGGAAGAGACGGTGGACCGGGTGGAGAAGGCCCTGGAGGCGCTGCAGTTCTCCGTCGCCCTGACGGCGATCTGGGACCTGATCCGCGGCACCAACAAATACATCGAGCAGACGATGCCCTGGGAATTGGCGAAGGATCCGGCCAAGAGGGACGTCCTGGGCTCCGTCCTCCATCACCTTTTGGAGTCGCTCCGGATTGTGAGCGTGCTCCTTCAGCCCTTCCTGACCCGCACTCCTCGCCGGATGTGGGAACAGTTGGGCCTCTCCGAAGGGGAGCTGACCGCCTGGGAGAGCTCCCGCCGGTTCGGTTCCTTCCCCTCCGGCGTCCGGGTCAAAAAGGGAGATCCCCTCTTCCCCCGACTGGACGTGAAAGAAGAGGTGCAGGCCATCCTGCGGATGATGGGCGCCGCCCTCGCCGATTCCGGAGACTCCGGGGAATCCGGGAAGAAACCGGAAAAGGGTGCGTCCAAGAAAGAAGAGGATGCCCCCGGGATCATTTCCATCGGCGACTTCGCCAAGGTGGACCTGCGCGTGGCGGAAGTGGTGGAAGCGGACCGAGTCAAAGGGGCGGACCGACTGCTCAAACTGCAGTTGGATCTGGGCGGGGAACGCCGCCAGGTGGTGGCCGGGGTCGCCCAGTATTATCAGCCGGAGGAGCTGGTCGGCCGCAAGGTGATCTGCGTGGCCAATCTGAAACCGGCAAAGCTTCGGGGAGAGCGCTCCGAAGGCATGATTCTGGCCGCCAAGGACGGAGACCGGCTGGTGCTTGCCACCGTTTCCGGCGACATTCCGAGCGGTACCCGGGTGAAGTGAAACCGGCCGATCACTCCGGGGGCGAAGGCCTCCGGGGTGATCGGTTGTTTTGTTTGATGTCTCCATTGCCGACGGTTCCGAGAAGGGGACGGAATGAAAGAAAAGGCGGTCGGAAAGTTGCGCCGGTTCGGAGCGGGATCCTCCCGCTTTCCGATCCCGCGTTTTTCGGCCGCCGTTGCGGGTTTCGTCGCCGAAAGAGACGGAAAACCCGAAGCGCGGTGGGGAAGACCCAAAGGCCGGGCGGAGCGGCGGCTTTCTCCGGGCGTTATCGCGGCGCCCTTGAGCGGCTCATCCCGGAGCCATTGCTCCAGAGCGAATTTGCAGGAATTTTTCCCGGCGCAAAGGGGAATTGAATCGGTGATTCCCCATCCATTGGCGGAATCGCTGTTTATCTTTTACAATGGACAAAGGAAAAAATCTGCAGTGACGGCAGAAGTCCTCTCCGTCTCCTTCAGGTGGAGCTGGTCCGTGCGGAATTTTCGCCGGGATCCGGAAGGCGGGGAGATGGACGGTGCTTTGCTTGCGGCCGGCTTGGCAAAGAGATCACGGGTGGAGGAGGTCGCATGTTGCATCGATCGCGCTCCAGTGAATGGTTGATCGCCGTGTTGATCGCAGTGCTGTTGGCGATGGTGATCCGGCTTTACTTTTATGCTCCCTACCGGGTGTACGGCAGCTCCATGTTTCCCACCCTGCAGGGGGATGAGCTGCTGATTGTGAACAAATGGATTTATGATCAGCGATCTCCTTCCTACGGTGATATCATCGTGTTCCACACGGAGGAGGGCCGGGATTTCATCAAGCGGGTGATCGGCCTCCCGGGCGATGAAATCGCCATCCGCGGGGGTCACGTATGGCGGAATGGGAAGAAGCTGGAGGAACCGTACATCTCCAGTGAAATCCGGGGGGACTATCCGAACACGCGGGTGCCGCCCGGCCACCTGTTCGTCCTGGGGGATAACCGCAATCACAGCCGGGACAGCCGGGATATCGGGATGATCGACGTCAACGAGGTGGTGGGGAGGGCGGAAATCGTTCTCTACCCCTTGGACCGTTTTCAATTGCTCGTGAGATGATTGGAGGAGGATTTACGGCATGCTGTTTGACAGCCACGCTCATCTGAACGATGAACAATTCGACGACGACCGGGACGAAGTGATCCGAAGGGCGCAGAAAGAAGGAGTTTCCCGGATTCTCAACATCGGATTTAACCGTGAGACGATTGAATCGACCCTTGCCCTGGTCGAACGATACGATTTCATCTACGCGGCGGTGGGGTGGCATCCCCATGACGCCGCGGCGATGACGGACGGCGATCTGAAATGGATCCGATCCCTGACCGAACATTCCAAAGTGGTGGCGCTCGGGGAAATGGGTCTGGATTACTATCGCAACCACTCGCCGAGGGAGGTCCAGGAGGAGGTCTTCCGCCGCCAGATTCGCCTCGCGCGGGAGGTGGGCTTGCCGATCGTCATCCATAACCGGGAGGCGGACAGCGACGTCCTCCGGGTGCTTCGGGAGGAAGGGGCCGAGGAAGTGGGAGGCGTGATGCACTGCTTCGGCGGGGACTGGGAAATGGCCCAGCGGTGTCTGGAGTTGAATTTTTTGATCGGTCTGGGGGGGCCCGTCACCTTCAAGAATGCCCGTCTGCCCAAGGAAATCGCCGTTCAGGTGCCCCTGGATAAGTTGTTGATCGAGACGGATGCCCCCTACTTGGCGCCTCATCCCCATCGCGGGAAACGAAACGAGAGCGGCTATGTGCGCCTGGTCGCCGAGGCGATCGCAGACTTGCGGGGAATCCCCTACGAAGAGGTGGCGCGTCAGACCGCTGCCAATGCCTGCCGTCTGTTCCGGATTGAAGAGACGGCGTAAGGGCCGTTTCCGAGATTTCGTTTTTTGGTAAAATAACATAGAACATGGAAAATCGACGGAAGAGGTCATGCGGCACGTGTTGAAGAAGATCAAGGAAGTGATCGTCGTCGAAGGTAAGAGGGACACCGCCGCCGTCCGGCGGGCGGTGGCGGCGGACACCCTGGAGACCGGGGGTTCCGCCGTCGGATCGGACCTGATTCGGGCCATACGGCGGGCTCAGGACCGAAGGGGAGTGATTATCCTGACGGATCCGGACGGGGCCGGGGAACGGATCCGGCGGATCATCTCCGAACAGGTGTCCGGATGCAAGCACGCGTTTATTTCCCGGGAGGAGGCCACCGGCCGGGACGGGGTGGGCGTCGAGCACGCCTCCCCGGAGGCGATCCGGCGCGCCCTGGAGCGTGTCCGGACGGAGGAGGAGCCGGAGGCGGAGTTGATTACCTGGGAGGAATACCTGAAGGCCGGGCTGGTCGGAGGGGAAAAGGCCCGCCGGCGCCGGGAGGCCGTCGGAAAGGTGATGGGGATCGGATACGGCAACGGAAGGCGTTTTTTTCAGAAGTTGCAACTGTTTCGCATCACCCGGGAAGAATTTGCCCGGGCTCTCGACCGGATCGGAAGGGAAGATTGAATGATGAAACAATCCCCCATTGTGTCGCGTACCCGCGAACTGTTGGCTGATCACAACCTTGCCTTGAAAAAGAGCCTGGGACAGCACTTTTTGGTGGATGAACGGGTGTTGGAGAGAATCATCGACGCCTCGGAGCTGGATGTCTCCACCGGCGTGCTGGAGATCGGTCCGGGGATGGGCGCGCTGACGGAAAGGCTGGCGGATCGTGCAGGCGCGGTGTTGGCGGTGGAGATCGATGGCCGGCTGATCCCGATCCTTCGGGAACTGTTCGCCGACCGCCCCCATGTGACGGTGGTTCACGGGGATGCGCTCCAGGTGGATTTGAGGGAGCTGATGGAGCGGCATCTGGGATCGGCGGAGCGGCGGTCCGTCGTCGCCAATCTCCCCTACTACGCCACTTCGCCCATTCTGATGCGGCTTCTCGAGGAGCGGCTTCCCCTGGACCGGATCGTGGTCATGATCCAGAAGGAAGTGGCCGAGCGGATCATGGCGGAACCGGGGACCAAGGAGTACGGATCGATTTCCGTGGCGGTCCGATACTTCGCCCATGTTTCCTGGGTGTGCAGCGTTCCCCGGAACTGTTTTGTTCCCCGTCCCCAGGTGGATTCGGCGGTCATCTGCCTCCGGATTCGCCGAGAACCCCCGGTCTCCGTCCGAAACGAGGACCTTTTCTTCCGGGCGGTGCGGGCGGGCTTTGCCCAGAGGCGAAAGACCTTGACCAACGCCCTGTCCGCTGCCTTTTTCGGAGGGAAGCGGAAAGAGGAGCTGGGTGGCCTGCTGAGGGAGATCGGAATCGATCCGAACCGCCGGGGGGAGACGTTGACCCTGGAAGAGTTTGCGCGGCTGGCGGACGGTTTGGAGCAAAAACTCGAGAAGCGGTGAGGCTTCATCATTCCGGGAGAAGAGAGGTGATATCACCCGTGGAGGGATCACCCTTGTTTATCCATCCTCGTAAGGGACCGATGAGCTTGGTGCAGGTGGTGGCCGACATCTGCGCCTACATCGAAAGGGACAAAAACTCCAGGTACAAGATCGTCCTGGGGACCGATTCCCAGACGTCACACCGGGAAACGTTGTTTGTGACGGCGATTATCGTCCATCGCGTGGGAAAAGGAGCCCTGTTCTACTATGCCCGCAACCGGAGCAAGCCGCTTCCCGACCTGCGCTACCGGATCTATCGGGAGACCGAGCTCAGCCTCTCCTGCATGGAACAGCTGAAGGAGATGGGGCTTGTCGGATTGTCGGCGGACCTGCCGGTGGAGATCCACCTCGACGTGGGTCGTCGGGGAGAGACCCGGAAACTGATCCAGGAAGTGGTGGGATGGGTGACCTCCGTGGGTTATACAGCCAAGATCAAGCCCGAGGCATACGCGGCCAGCGCGGTGGCGGACCGGTTCACCAAGTGATTTTTTGAAAAAAGTCCCGATTTTGTTTGCGAAATCTGTTGACATGAGCTTTGTCTCATTGCTATAATACTGTGTTCGTTTGACAAAGCCACCTCCTCGTGTTATAATCGTTTCGAGTGAGGTGGTCGAACAGCCATGGGCAAAAATGCGCTCTCGGAGATCAAGCGTACGCTCGACGGTTACATCGGGCAGAGGATTCGTCTGAAGGCCAACAGCGGACGGCGTAAGACCATTGAACGAACCGGCATCCTGGAGGAAACGTATCCTTCCGTCTTCATCGTCAAACTGGATGAGGAACAACACGCTTTCAAGCGGGTTTCCTACAGTTATGCCGATATCTTGACGGAGTCGGTTGAACTCACCGTATTTCAGGAAAGCGGACCGGTTCAAGTCAAGTACGTGAAGAAACAATAAACACATCGTGGTTTTGTGGTGTTTGGATAACGCCCGGCGGAATTTCCGCCGGGTTTTGTGCTGAAATTGCCAGCAACCGAGCCGGGCCCCGGAGCCATACTAAACCTGTCCCGCGCGAAAAGGGGGTTCTCGAGTGGCACGACGCCGTGGTGTCATGTCGGAGGACTTGAAGGTCGAGTTGGCTAAGGATCTCGGTTTTTACGATGTGGTAAGGCGTGAGGGCTGGGGCGGAATCAAGGCCCGAGACGCCGGAAATATGGTAAAACGCGCGATCCAGATGGCTGAGGAACGCTTGAAGGACCGATAAATGTCCGGCTGCGCGGGACGGCCGGGGAGCGAGGCTCCCCGGCTGAGGCTATTGACAAACCCAGCGGAAAAACCGCTGGGTTTGTATGCTAATTGGAAGAAAATAGAGAAGAACAGACGGATAAAGGACCCGCCTTGGGGCCCATTGTTCCTCTTCCAAAGGAGCAAGGCCATTTTCTTGATGTTTTGGCCAAAACCGACGCCGCAGGTTCAACGGTACGACCATCTGGATCTCTTCCACCAGGCGCCGTTCCGAGCGAATGCCGTACAAATACCCGATGAACAACATTTTGAACAACATCACCGGGTCCACGCAGGGACGCCCATTGTTCTCGCAGTATAACGGTCGGGTCTTTTCCGCGATGAACGAAAAGTCGATGGTGGCGTCAATCTTGCGCAACAGGTGATCCTGCGGTACCAAATCTTCGATATTGACCAATTCAATACTGCCTTGCCGATGGGAGTGGGTTTGAAACATACCATCCCGTCCTTATCCTTTTTGTGTTATCTTCTGATTTCGACAAAAAAAGACTGCTGACCTGCTACCTTTGTCAGCAGTCTCGGCCGGGGAGCGAGGCTCCCCGGCTTTTAGTTTCTTCGGGAAACCAGACGTGATAAAATTGGAGAGAAACCCGCGGAAGGCGGAATCTCGGAAATGGTTTGGGTGGCAGGGACAGGATTGGGGGTCAGCAACGATTGATGATCTATTCGGAAAAAGCGCCTGCAAAAATCAACCTGACGTTGGACGCATTACATAAACGGGAAGACGGCTATCATGAATTGGAAATGATCATGACCACCATCGATCTGGCCGACCGGATCGATCTGGTGGAGACGGACGACGGACGGATTCACATGGACAGCACATCGGGGTTGGTTCCCCTGGACGAGCGAAATCTGGCCTACCGGGCGGCGTCCCTGCTCCGGGAGCGGTTCGGCATCCGGCAAGGTGTTCGCATCTTTATCCACAAGAAAATCCCCGTCGCCGCGGGGCTTGCCGGCGGAAGCAGCGATGCGGCGGCCACCCTTCGCGGTCTCAACCGAATGTGGAAGTTGGGGCTGACGCTGGAGGAGCTGGTGAAGTTGGGGGCGGAACTGGGATCCGATGTGCCCTATTGCGTTCAGATGGGAACGGCCCTGGCCAAGGGCAGGGGGGAGATCCTCCGGCCCCTTCCGCCGCCTCCGCCCTGCTGGGTGGTGTTGGCCAAGCCACCCCACGGCATTTCCACCGCCGACATCTTTCGCCGGCTGGACATCGATCGCATCTCCGCCCGTCCGGAAACGGAGAAGATGATCGAGGCCCTGTCCCGCTCCGATTATCCGGCCGTCTGCCGCCTCCTGGGAAATGTGCTGGAAGAGGTGACGCTGGAAATGTTCCCGGAAGTGAGACGGCTCAAGGAGCGGATTCGACGCTACGGCGCCGACGGGGTGCTGATGTCGGGGAGCGGTCCCACCGTTTTCGGCTTGGTCGACCGCGAATCGAGGGCGCGCCGGATCGTCAACGCGTTGCGCGGATTTTGCCGGCAGGTGTTCGCGGTCCGGATGCTGGGCATCCCCGAGGAGTTGTCGGCGCGCGGGGGGTGAAGGCCCGGGATTTCCTATCGCAGACCGCCCACCGGGGGGGTTCGTCCCGTCGGTCCCGATCTCTTGAACGTCCCCGGATTGCGTGATATATTTCGTTTGATACACGGCTGATTGTCGGAGGGCGATCCATGAAAAAGTGGAGACGGAGCGCACGGTTGGTGGATATGACACGGTTGTTGATCCAAGAGCCGCACAAGCTGATTCCTCTCGGGACCTTCGCCGAGCGGTACGGGACGGCCAAGTCGTCCATCAGCGAGGACCTGGACATCATTCACGCGGTGCTCGAAGCGCAGGGAGCGGGAGTGCTGGAAACCGTCGCCGGGGCGGCCGGCGGCGTCCGGTTCATCCCGCGGTTGGACCGGAGCCGGACCGAAGCCGTGGTGAAGGAACTGTGCGAGCGGTTGGCCGATCCGGACCGCATTTTGCCCGGAGGATACCTGTACCTGTCGGACCTGCTCGGCGATCCGGCGCTGATTCGGGAGATCGGCCTCATCTGGGCTACCCTGTTCGCGGGAGAACGGATCGACGCGGTGGTGACCGTCGAAACCAAGGGAATTCCTCTCGCTTACGCCACAGCAACCCACCTGGGCACCGCCGTGGCGATCGTTCGCCGGGACAGCCGGGTGACCGAGGGGTCGGTGGTGACGATCAACGCCGTTTCCGGTTCCAGCCGGCGCATCCGGACCTTCTCCCTTGCCCGACGCAGCCTGAAGGAGGGTTCCCGCGTCCTGGTCGTCGATGATTTCATGAAGGCGGGAGGAACCGTGCGGGGGATGGTGGACCTGCTGGCGGAATTCCGGGCGGAAGTGGCCGGGGTGTGCGTCATGGTGGAATCCCCCGCCCAGGAGCGGTTGGTGGACGATTATGTCTCACTGGCGAAGGTGGAGGAAATCGACGTGAAAAGCAGGAAAATCGCCGTGTCCCTCGGCAATCTCTTCACAAAAGGGGTGGGATTTCAGTGAAACCGATTCGTACCGATCAGGCGCCGGCGGCGATCGGTCCCTACGCTCAGGCGATGCAGGTGGGAAACTTCGTGTTTACCTCGGGGCAGATTCCCCTGAAGCCGACGGGGGAACTGGTGACCGGGGACATCGAGGAGCAGACCCACCAGGTCTTTGCCAACCTGCGCGCCGTCCTGCAGGCGGCCGGTACCGATCTGGACCGGGTGGTCAAAACGACGGTCTACCTGGCCGACATGAACGATTTCTCCAAGGTGAACGAAGTGTATGCCACGTACTTCCCGGAGCACCGTCCGGCCCGGTCCTGCGTGGAAGTTTCCCGCCTTCCCAAGGACGTCGGGATCGAAATTGAAGTGATCGCCACGATCGACTAAATTTCACAAAAATCGAATCGGCTGGAAGGATTTTCACCACCCGCGTGGAATAGTACAATGACGGCATCTTTGGAAATGGGTGGTGAAAGGGACTTGGAAGTGACAGAAGTGCGGTTGCGGCGCGTATATCCGGAGGGGCGTATGCGCGCCATCGTTTCCATCACCATCGACGGTGAATTCGTCGTTCACGACATTCGCGTGATCGACGGAAAAAAGGGGATGTTCGTTGCGATGCCCAGCAAACGAACGCCGGAGGGGGAATTTCGCGACATCGCCCATCCGATTTCACCGACGATGAGGGAAAAGATTGAAGCCGCGGTTCTGGAAGCGTACCGCCGGGCCAGTGAGAATCTGGTCAGGGAACCGGCCGAAGGGGTTTTGTGATCCGACCCTCGTCAGCGGCGAGAAGGCCTTTCAGGAATTTCGAATCGATCCCTGCGGCGGAAACGGATGGCGCATACATATCGCGAATGGGTCCGGAAGGTTCGGGCCCCCTTTTTTTGGGCCGACGAATTGGAAAGAACCAGCACGACCGCACTTATTGAAATCATAAGGGCTTTGGGATATAGTCAGGTATGAAGTTTATCAGGAGAAACAGGGGGCTCATCCGAAGATGGAGAAACTGTATGCGGTCATCTTGGCCGCCGGGCAGGGGACTCGGATGAAATCGGGGAAACACAAGGTGTTGCACCCGGTCTGCGGCAAACCGATCATCGATCACATTCTGGACGCCCTAAACCGGATAGGAGTGGACGAGACGATCGTCGTGGTGGGGCACCACGCAGAGCAGGTTCAATCCCATGTGGGGGAGCGGGCCCGTTTCGTGGAGCAAAAGGAGCAGCTGGGGACGGCCCATGCGGTGATGCAGGCGTCATCCCTCCTTCAGGGGCGGGACGGGACCACCTTGATTCTCTACGGCGACCATCCCTTGTATACGGAGGACACCTTTTCCCGACTGGTGGAGGGTCACCGCCGCTTAGGAGCGGCCGCTACTCTGCTCACGGCGGTTTTGCCCGATCCGACGGGTTACGGCAGGGTGTTGCGCGGGGAGGGCGGCGAGGTTCTCCGGATCGTGGAGCACAAGGACGCCTCACCGGAGGAACGGAAGGTGCGCGAAGTGTTTACCGGAACGGTTTGCTTCGACAACCGCCGGCTGTTTGACGCCCTCGCCCAGGTGAGCAACGACAATGACCAAGGAGAATACTATCTCCCGGACGTGATTCCCATCCTGCGGCATCGGGGAGAGCGCATTGCGGCGGAGATCGTCGACGATCCGGAAGAAGCCATGGGTGTGAACAACCGCGTCCAGCTGGCTGAGGCGGAGGCCGCCATGACCCGGCGGCTCCTGAGAGAACATATGTTGAACGGCGTGACCGTCATCGATCCCGGGAACACTTACATTGAGGCGGATGTGGTCATCGGCCGGGACACGGTGATTTACCCCGGAAGTTACCTGAAGGGGGGGACCGTGATCGGTGAAGGCTGCACCATCGGTCCCCAGGCGGATCTGACCGGAGTGACGGTGGGGGACGGCTCGACCATCCGGTATTCGGTGCTGCAGGATTGCGCGGTGGAGGAGCGCTCCCAGGTGGGTCCCTTCGCTTATATCCGTCCGGGAAGCCGGTTGGAGGCGGAGACGAAGGTGGGCTGTTTCGTCGACATCAAAAACGCCCGGCTGGGACGGGGCTCCAAAGTATCCCACCTCGGTTACGTGGGAGACGCCGACGTGGGAGAAGGCGTGAACATCGGTTGCGGAGCGGTCACCGTCAACTACGACGGGGTGAAAAAACACCGGACCGTGATCGGTGACGGAGCTTTCATCGGATGCAACGTAAACCTGGTCGCCCCCGTGACCGTCGAGAAGGGAGCTTATGTGGCCGCCGGTTCCACCATCACCGACGATGTGCCGCAAGAGGCTTTGGCCATCGCCCGCGAGCGGCAGGTGAACAAACCGGGCTATGCCAAAAGGCTGAGACAGAAGAAAGATTCCGATTGAAACAAGGGCACGACGGGCCGATCCTTCGCCCCGCCGTGCCGTTTCCACGTCCGGGAAAGGTTTGATCTTTGGACAGGTTTTGAAAACAGTGGCAAAATGGAAGCGCCTTCGGCGCTGCCGGCAGCGAAAATGATGGAGGGTACAGCGACATGTCACATTATCGGGAATCCCGCTTGCAAATTTTCACCTGTAATTCAAATCCTGATTTGGCCCGGGAAATTGCGGACCACATCGGCGTTCCGCTCGGGGATGCCGAAGTGGGTCGATTCAGCGACGGCGAAATTCATATCAAGTTGAATGAAAGCGTGAGGGGATCGGATGTTTATGTGGTCCAATCCACCTGTCATCCCGTCAACCAGCACCTGATGGAGCTCCTGGTGATGGTTGACGCGCTGAAACGGGCTTCCGCCCGGACGATCAACGTGGTGATCCCCTATTACGGTTACGCCCGCCAGGATCGCAAAACCAGGGCGAGGGATCCGATTACCGCCAAATTGGTGGCCAATCTGATCGAGACGGCGGGTGCCGACCGGATTATCACGATGGATCTGCACGCCACCCAAATCCAGGGATTTTTCGACATTCCGGTGGATCATCTGCTCGGCGTTCCCATTTTGAGCAAGTATTTCATCGAGAAGCAGCTGGATGAAGTGGTGGTGGTCTCCCCCGACCACGGAGGGGTGATCCGCGCCCGCAAGATGGCCGAGAGACTGGGAGCCCCGATTGCCATTATCGACAAGCGGCGTCCGGAGCCCAACGTGGCGGAAGTGATGAACATCGTCGGGGATGTCAGGGGCCGGACGGCCATCATCATCGACGATATCATCGACACGGCGGGGACGATCATGCTGGCGGCCGACGCCCTCATCGAGCACGGGGCCAAAGAGGTTTACGCCTGCTGCACCCATCCCGTCTTTTCCGGCCCCGCCATCGAACGGATCAAAAAGGCCAATATCAAGGAAATGGTCGTGACCAACACCATTCCCCTCACCCCGGAGAAACAGCTGGACAAAATCCGCGTCCTCTCGGTTTCTCCCCTGATCGGTGAGGCGATTATCCGCGTTCATCAGGAGTTGTCCGTCAGCAAGCTCTTTGATTAAAGGTTTGAAACCCTCCTCGTTGGGATATATTCCTTAAATGGGTTTATATCCCACCTCGAGGAGGATGATGAAAGGTGCTCACGCTTATCGCCGAAAAGAGGGAAGCCCGACCACGGTCCACCGTCACCCGCCTGCGGCGCAAGGGACGCATTCCCGGTGTCCTGTACGGGAAAAACCGGGACAACCGGTTGCTGCACGTGGACCAGGGAGAGTTTATCCGCCTGCTGCAGCAGGGAGGAAGTTCGGCCGTCCTGCAGCTTCAGCTGGAGGGGGAAAACCAGGCCGTCATCGTGCAGGAAGTGCAGAGGGATCCGGTGAAGGACCAGATCCTGCACGTGGACTTCAAGGCCATCCGCATGGACGAGCCCGTCGAAAAGGAAGTTCCCCTCACCCTCCAGGGAGAATCCCCGGGAGTGAAGGCCGGCGGCGTCTTGCAGCAACAGCTGCGGTATGCGGAGATTCGTTGTCTTCCCAGTCAGCTTCCTGGCGAGATCTCCGTCGATGTGAGCAACCTGGAAATCGGCGATGTCCTCACCTTGGCAGAGATACCCCTTCCTGAAGGGGTAAAGCTTTTGTCCGATCCGGACCAGGTGGTTGTCAGCGTGCTGGAGCCGCAATCGGGTGCGGAGGAGGAAGCGGCGGACGAAGGAACGGATGAAACCGCCGAAACGGAAGAGGGTGAATGACGGACGTCCCTCCGGGCGGGCAGGTTCCGCCCGGGATGTCCTTTGGATACGGGCGCAACGAAAGTTGCGCTTGCTCTTTTTTCGCCGGAGCCCGGGAAGGGCGGTGACGGGAACATCCGCCCGATTCGCCGGGCGCATACATAGAGACAGAGAGGGGGAGGAAGGGCGGCCTTCCGCGGGCCGTGGCTGATTGGCCGCCCGTTTTTTCATGAAACTGATCGTCGGATTGGGAAATCCAGGAGAAAAATATGCGGCGACGCGGCACAATGTGGGCTTTTGGGTGATCGACCGCTTGGCGGAGCGGTGGCAGATCTCCATGAATCAGAGCAAGTGGAAGGGATTGACCGGAAGCGGCCGGGTGATGGGAGAGCGGGTCGTTCTCCTGAAACCGATGACCTACATGAACCTCTCGGGGGAATCGGTGCGGCCCGCCTGTGACTGGCTGAAGTGTGACATCGAGGATGTTGCTGTCGTCTGCGACGATCTGGACCTGCCTCCGGGACAATTGCGCCTCCGCAAGAAGGGCAGCTCCGGCGGACACCGGGGACTTGAGTCGCTCATCGAGCATCTCGGGACCAATGAGTTCAAGCGCGTTCGAATCGGCATCGGACACCCCGCCGGTCGAATGCCGGTGGTGGATTACGTGATCTCCCCCTTCACCCGGGAGGAGCGCCCCCTGATCGAGGAAACGGTGGAGAGGGCGGCGGAGGCGATCCACCAGTGGGTGGTATCCACCTTCGACGAGGCGATGAACCGGTTTAACCGGCGAGGGACGGGATGACTGAAAAGCGGCCGACAGGGTCATAATAGGAAGGGAAAACACGGACGGCGGGAGGCTGCCTACCATGGCGATCCAATATGTCTGTCGCTACTGCCGGACCCCGATCGGCCGCATCGAAGATGATCGGGTCACCGAAATGCAGCTGGGGTTCCATTGGTTGACCCCGGAGGAGCGGAAGGATATAATATCCTATGAACTGGATGGGGAGATACGCGTGCAAGTGATTTGTGAAACCTGCCAGGAAATGCTCCAGAACAACCCGGAATTATCGCTCCTGCCGGATCCTTTTCAATAGGGAAATAGGGAGTGTTTCTTTTTTGGCGATGGGTACGGTTCCCTTTGGGAAGTTCCTCGGAGGGCCGTTTCTCGCTCCTGCCGCCCGGTTTGCTGCCGGACGGAGGGGGGAAGGTGCTCGGAGGAACTTTGATCGTTTACACGAATCCCTAAGGAGCCTCGTTTTTGAAGAGGCCCGGAGGTTTGGCAAAGCGGCGGATAACAGCCTTGGCTGTCCCCAGCCAAGGCTTCTTTGCATGGAGACGAAAGCGGTAACGATAACTCCGCGGAGGGGAGGGATCATCCGATGGAGCCGCTCATTCAAATGTTCAGACAGGATGGCGATTTTCAGGCGACCGTGGAAGGGCTCAAGCGGCGGCTCAAGGAACAGATGGTTGCGGGATTGTCCGGAACCGCCCGCATGGTATATGTGGCGGCCCTCCATCAGGAGACGGAGCGGCCGGTTCTCCTGGTCACCCACAACCTGAACCAGGCGCAAAAGGCGCTGGAGGACCTGTATGAACTGCTTCCCAGGGATCAGGTGATGCTGTATCCGGCCAACGAGCTGGTGGTGACGGAGGTGGCACTGGCCGGGCAGGAGACCCTGGGGGAGCGGATCGAGGTATTGTCCCGCCTGTCCCGGGGCTTCAGGGGCGTGCTGGTGGTTCCCTACTCGGGATTGCGCCGCCGTTTCCCCCCGCGCTCCGCTGTGAGAGACGCCCACATCCACCTGACGGTGGGGGAAGTGCACCCGATGGAACCCTTGGTGAGCCGCTTGTCGGAGATCGGCTACGAACGGGTGGAAATGGTGGAAAAGGCCGGAGAATTCAGCGTGCGGGGCGGCATCTTGGACGTGTATCCCGTCACCTTCAACGATCCGGTCCGCATTGAGTGGTTTGACGACGAGGTGGATTCCATCCGTCCCTTTTCCGTGGCCGATCAACGTTCCTATGAGAAGCGGCAGGAGGTGCTGATCCCGCCCGCCCGGGAGCTGTTTGCTCCCCAGGAACGGCTGTATCAGGCCGGGGACCGGGTGGCGGGCCTGCTGGAGGAACGGCTCAGGACGGTGAAGGACCCGGCCCTGAGGAAAAAATTGACCGAAACGATCGGCTGGGAGATCGAGCAGCTGAAGACCGGGCAGTTTTTCACCGGAATCTACAAATATATCGAACCCATTTACCCTGATTGTCAAAGTATTCTGTCATATATGCCCGGGGATGCGGTGCTCATCATGGATGAACCGACCCGCATCCGGGAGACGGCCCGGCAGATGGAGCGGGAAGAGGCGGAATGGCAGACGGCCCTCCTGGGGCAGGGGGAGTATCTGCCCGAGCTGAAGGTTTCCTTTTCCTATGAGGATCTGTTTCAGCGGATTTCCCTCGATGTGATCTACCTTTCCCTGTTCATGCGCCAGACGCCGGGCATCCAGCCCCAGAACATCGTCCAGATCCTCTGCCGGGGGATGCAGCAGTTCCACGGACAGATGCATGCCTTGAAGGGGGAATGGGAGCGTTGGATGAAGGGGCGCTACCGGGTCATCTTCACCGCCGGCACGGAGGAGCGCGCCGAGCGGTTGATCCGGGTGCTCGCCGATTACGGCATGGAGGCGACGAAAGATACGTCGAAGGACCCTCCCCCTCCGGGACATCCGGTGGTGCGGATCGCCACCCTTTTGGGCGGCTTTGAGATGAGCGCCTCCCGGCTGGCGGTGATCACGGAAGGGGAAGTCTTCACCCAGCGGCGACGGCGGGCCCGCCGCATCGCCAAGATGGATTATGCGGAAAAGATCAAGGATTATCAGGATCTGAAGCCGGGCGATTACGTGGTGCACGTCAATCACGGCATCGGTCGCTATGCGGGCATCGAGACGCTGGAGGTGGACGGCCGCCACAAGGATTATCTGCTGATCCAGTACGCCGGGAACGACAAGCTGTATGTCCCGGTGGAACAGATCGAGCAGGTCCAAAAGTACATCGGCAGCGAGGAAAAGAAACCCAAGGTGTACAGCCTGGGGGGCAGCGAGTGGAGCAAGGTGAAAAACCGGGTCCGCTCCTCGGTGCAGGACATCGCCGCCGAACTGATTCAGCTCTACGCCAAGCGGCAGGCGGCCAAGGGTTACGCCTTCTCCAAGGACACCCCCTTCCAGCGGGAATTCGACGCCATGTTTCCCTATGAGGAAACCCCCGACCAGCTGCGCTCCATCGAGGAGATCAAGCGGGACATGGAGCGGGACCGGCCGATGGACCGCCTGCTGTGCGGGGATGTGGGGTACGGAAAGACGGAAGTGGCCATCCGGGCGGCCTTCAAGGCCGTGATGGACGGCAAGCAGGTGGCCGTCCTGGTGCCGACCACCATCCTGGCCCAACAGCACTACGAGACCTTCCGGGAGCGGTTTGCCGATTTCCCCGTGGAGATCCGGGTGCTGTCCCGGTTCCGCACCCGCAAGGAACAGAGGGAAACGATCAAGGGGCTCAAAGAGCACACCGTGGACATCGTGATCGGCACCCACCGACTCCTGTCCAAGGATGTCCAGTTCCGGGATCTCGGGCTGTTGATCGTCGACGAGGAACAGCGGTTCGGCGTGAAGCACAAGGAGAAAATCAAACAGATGAAGCACAATGTGGATGTGCTGACCCTTACCGCCACGCCGATCCCCCGCACCCTTCACATGGCGATGATCGGGGTGCGGGATCTGTCCGTCATCGAGACGCCGCCGGAAAACCGCTTTCCGGTTCAAACCTATGTGTTGGAGTACTCCGCCGCCCTGGTGCGGGAGGCGATCGAGCGGGAGCTGGCGCGCGGGGGGCAGGTGTACTTCCTGTACAACCAGGTGCACAACATCGACCAGATGGCCGATCAGGTGCGTTCGCTGGTTCCCGAGGCGCGGGTGGCCGTCGCCCACGGCCAGATGCCGGAGACGGAGCTGGAGAAGGTGATGCTCGATTTCCTGGACGGAGAGTACGACGTGCTCGTCAGCACCTCCATCATCGAGACCGGCGTGGACATCCCCAACGTCAACACCCTGATCATCTACGACGCCGACAAGATGGGTCTTTCTCAGCTGTACCAGCTCCGGGGTCGGGTGGGGCGCTCCAACCGCATCGCCTACGCCTATTTCACCTATCAGCGGGACAAGGTGCTTTCGGAGGCGGCGGAGAAGCGCCTGCAGGCGATCAAGGAATTCACCGAGCTCGGTTCCGGGTTCAAGATCGCCATGCGGGACCTGGCCATCCGCGGCGCCGGGAACCTCCTGGGGGCGGAGCAGCATGGCCACATCGCCTCGGTGGGCTTTGAGCTTTACAGCCAGATGCTGAAGGAGGCCATCGACGAACTGCAGGGGAAAGAGGAGAAAGAGAAGGGCGGGGAGCCGGAGATCGAACTGAAGGTGGACGCCTACCTTCCGTCCGAATATATCCGGGACGAGAAGCAGAAGATCGAGATTTACAAGAAGATCCGCTCCGTCCGCGCCCTGGAAGAGGCCCGGGACCTGGAGGAGGAGATCGAGGACCGCTTCGGTGACCTGCCGGAACCGGTGATCAACCTGCTCCGGGTGGCGCGGATTCGCGCCTACGCCGTCCGATACGGCATCGAGCAGGTGGTGCAGGAGAAGGGGGAGATCGTCATCCGGTTTTCTCCGGATCAGAACGGGCGGATCGATGCCGGTCGGTTGATCCGCCTCACCCACGAGTTTCCGGATCGGCGCGTCCGGCTGTCCTCCGGCCGGCGGGTCGGGATCGCCTTCAAGGTGCAGGGGATGAATTCGGGAGACGCCCTGGCGATGATCGAAAGGTTTTTGGAAAAGTATGAGACGGTCCTTCACAAGAAAGGGGAAATGCGACATGCGGCACAATAAGCGGCGCTGGACGGTGATGTTGGCGATTCTGCTGGCTTTTTCCGTCGTGATCGCCGGATGCGGGAAGGACGAATCGAAGGAGGCGAACAAGGAGCAGGATCCGGCGGCTGAACTGGGCAAACCTCTGGATACCACCAGCAAGAAGATCGTGGCGGAATACGAGGGCGGAAAAGTGACGGAAGGGGAGCTGAACCTGTACCTGAACATTCTTCAGTTCCTGCAGCCCAACGTCTCCCTCTTTATAAACGACGCCCAAGCGAAAAAGCAGCTGGTGAAGCAGCTGATCGGCGAGCGGATGATCGCCGCAAAGGTGAAGGAGGATGAATCCTACGCCAAGCAGGCCGACAAAGTGATGAAGGAGATCGAGGACTATTTGAAGTCCCAGTCGAAGGAGAAATCCTTCGAAGCCAGCCTGAAGGAGCGGGGCTTCAACAAGGAGCAGCTCCGGGAATTTCTCATCAACGGCAACAAGGTTTCCTCCTACTTCGAAAAACAGGTGAAGGAAGAGGATCTGAAGAAGGAATACAACAAACCCGATCAGTTTGTCAGTGTCAAGGTGCAGCATATCCTGATTTCCACCGAGAACCGCTCCGATGCCGAGGCGAAAAAACGGGCGGAGGAAGTGAAGAGGAAGCTGGATAAAGGCGGCGACTTCGGCAAGCTGGCCAAGGAGTACTCGGACGATCCCGGTTCGAAGGAACAGGGGGGCGTCATCGAGGGGCTGTCGGATCAATTTGTGCCGGAGTTCGCCAAAGCCGCCCGCACCCTTCCCCTCAACAAACTGAGCGAGCCGATCAAAACCGATTACGGATACCACGTGATGAAGGTGTCGGAACGCAAGAAGTTGCCCTACAAAGAAGTGAAGGATCAGCTCAAGCAGGATCAGGTTCAGAAGCTGTACCAATCCTTCGTGGAAAAGAACGTGAAGTTGAAAAAGCTGGACCTGCCGGAGGAGAAGAACGAAAAACAGTGAGAAAAAAGAGCCGGTCCCCGGATGGGGCCGGCGTTTTTCTGTTTCCGGGGTGCTGGCAGGCTTTGCATCTCTTGGTCCCGGAAGGAGACTTCCTCCTTTGCGCAGGAGGTCGCTTTTGTTGTCCACGTTTTAGGCAGCGCGTCCGTGCCTTTTTCCCGGCGGGCCAAACGGGGCATTCGGTTCCGGGTCCTCCGGAGGATCCGGTCCAAAGGCGCGGAATTTCCGCGGGGGATGAGGAACGAATCCGAGGCGCGTAAAGGGCTCAGGGTGTCGCTACCGCGTTTCCACCGCCCCTTGGGACCCGGACCGCCCGTGGGAAAAGGGGCGGGCGGTCCCGCCTCCGCGCCTCGTCTCACCGCCTGTCCCGTCCCGGTATTCCCTGTTCCCTCCACTCGAATAAAGATTTGGCAGCGGATGAATACTATGGACGACACCGCAGCCAGTCAACCGGTCTGATTCCAGAAAGAAAGCGAGGCATCATGACATATGAAAGCTACGGGTATCGTCCGTCGCATCGACGATCTGGGACGGGTGGTGATTCCGAAGGAAATCCGTCGGACGCTCCGGATCCGTGAAGGGGATCCGCTGGAGATCTTCGTGGATCGGGACGGAGAAGTGATTCTGAAGAAATACTCCCCCATCGGGGAACTGGGGGATTTTGCAACGGAATACGCCGAGGCCTTGTTTGAAAACACCCAGCATGTCACCTTGATCTGCGACCGCGACATGGTGATCGCCGTCGCGGGCGGGTCCAAAAAGGAGTATCTGAACAAACCGGTGGGCAATCTGGTGGAGTCCTGCATGGACCAGCGCCGGATCCACGTGGAGACGGAGCCCGGCGAGCCGGAACTGTTCCGGGATTCGCCGGACCGGGTGGAGTCCTTTGTGGTCGCCCCGATCATTGCCGGGGGCGACCCCATCGGGGCGGTGATTCTCCTCTCCAAAAAAGAGGGGGTGCGCATGGGAGACCTCGAAGTGAAGATGGCCGGAACGGCCGCCGCCTTTCTGGGCAAACAGATGGAGCAGTAAAGAAGAAAGAACTCTTCCGGACCTTTATTTGCGCAGGTGGTTTCCACCTGCCTTTTTTGGTACGGAAAATTTTCATCCCCCTAGGCGGAGGGTACGGTTTCCCGGCCGGCGGAGGATTTCCGGCTCCTTTTGTATTTCTTCCTTTTTCCCCAGGGCTTCAGATAGGAGATCAACACCAGGAAGGTCAGGATGGACAGACTGATCAGGGTGCCCATGACCAGCAGCCGCCGGTTTTCCAGATAAACCGGGTTCTGCAAAGGATTCATGCCGTCGGCAAAGAGGATCGGGAATGAATCGTGAATCCAGACGCGCATGCACATGGCCCCGAAAAGGATGGCCATACTGTTTCCGACCCATTTCGCGATGACCCAATAATGGCGGGTGATGCCCCACGTTCCCACGGCGAGCCCGAATCCCGTGGTCAGGCTGCCGAAAGCCCCGGGAATGATGAGGAACCAGTCGAAAAACTGAATGAAAAGGTGTGCCGCATAGATCAATCCGGGACGGTCGGTAAAGGCCGTTGAAAGGGATAGAAGGAGGGTGCCCAACAGCCCGCTGAAATAGAGGACGACGAAGAAGATGTGCGCGATGAGCCACCATGTTTTCCATCTCGGCTTGAACCTTTTGGCGAACTTTTTTTCAACGAGGAAAGAGGCAAGGATCACCACGAGGATCGGAATCAATGTACCGAGGAACACGCTGACGGAGAAATTCATGAACCGACTCCTTTCATTCGGCGAGACTAACACCGTTAGATGAATCTAACACTGTTAGGGTAACGGAGGATGATACAATTGTCAAGAGCAAAGGAGGTGAGCGTCCCTAAAATGCCGAGGAGATCACCGCCGGGGCGGACCGGAGATTTCCGCAAACCGGAGCCCGTCCCCTTGACTCGGGAAGGGATCATCGATGCCGCATTGAGTCTGTTGAATCAGTCGGGTCTGAACCGGTTGAGCATGAGAAGGCTTGCCGACTCGCTCGGGGTTCAGGCCGCCTCCCTGTACTGGCATATCAAAAACAAATCGGAACTGCTTCAGCTGATGGCGGATAAAATCTGCGAGGAGATGAACTGGCCGGATGAAGCCGGGATGTCTTGGCGGGAAAAAGTTCGTCGCGGTATGGTCAGTTATCGGGAAGCGCTGCTTCAGTACCGCGATTCAGCCGAAATCTTTGCCGATACGCCTCCGCTTACGCCCAACCGCTTACGTATGATCGAGTCTTTGTACAAAACACTCGGTCAAGCGGGTCTCAGCCAGGAAGAGGTTGTTTTGACGGCGGATTTGTTGAACAACTACGTCATCGGCTTCGTGATGGAGGAGGTTCGCTTCGCGGGACGGCCCGGGCGACAAGAGGAAGAGAAGGAAGCCCGGCCGGAGTCGCACCCGGTTTTGCCGGATATGGAAAAGAGGTTTCAGTACGGTCTCGAAATCATATTGGACGGGATCAGCTTCAGGTTGAACAGGGAGGGTTCTTCGCCGGGGCAATAGTTCCGTGAAGTTCGGACCCTGGAGGCGGTTGAAAGCGTCCGGCCGGGGTTTTCGCTCGGCGAGTGTCGCCCGCCGATCCGGTCGTCCGGGCTTTGAGCCCTTTGAACGGCCGGGTTGCGGCCACCCGTCTGGTCGATTTTTTGCCGGGGCAAAAATGTGTATAATGGGATTCAGCGCGGCGGGAAAGGGGAAAAAGATGACATCGGGAAGACAAACCTTTGTCCAAGGGGCGGCGATTTTGGGAGCTGCCGCCTTTTTTACGAAGCTGTTGGGGGCTGTGTACCGGGTCCCCTATCAAAACATCACCGGCAACGAAGGGATGTTCGTATACCAGCAGGTATACCCCCTGTACAGCACGCTGCTAATCCTGGCCACCGCCGGTTTTCCCCTGGCCATCTCCAAATTGGTGTCGGAACGGTTGGCCGAGGGAGATGAGGCGGGTGCCCGCCGGGTTTTCGTCGTTTCGTCGGTTACGCTGACTTTGACCGGCTTTCTCTTTTTTCTTCTCCTGTTTGCCGGGGCCCCCTGGATCGCCGGGTGGATGGGGAACCGGGAGTGGCTCACCCTGCCGATCCGGGCCGTCTCCTTCGCCCTTCTGGTGGTGCCGCTGATGTCGGCCGTCCGGGGGTATTTTCAGGGCCATCAGAACATGATCCCCACGGCCCTTTCCCAATCGGTGGAGCAGGTGGTCCGGGTCGCCACCATCCTCTTCGCCGCCTGGTGGTTCATGTCCCGGGAGGGGGACGTGGTCTCCGCCGGCGCCGGGGCGGTGTTCGGCGCCTTTACCGGCGCGGTGGGAGCGCTGCTGGTCCTGCTGATGTTCCTGCGCGGAAGCGGCCTGTTGCGAAAGGCTTCGCAAGCCGGGATAGGCGCCTTTGCGGATCGGGAATCCGCCCGGTATGTCGCCCGGGAGATCTGGCGGCTCTCCCTGCCCATCTGTCTCGGCTCTCTGGTGCTTCCCCTCTTCTCGCTGGTGGACTCCTTCACGGTGGCCAACCTTCTCCAGTGGTCCGGCTGGAGCGTGAACTCGTCGATCGTGGCCAAGGGAATCTTCGACCGGGGGCAGCCGCTGATTCAGTTTGCCTCCTTCTTCGCCACGGCGATCGCCCTCTCCATCGTTCCGGCGGTCGCCGAAGCCAAGGCGAGGGGGGAAATCGGGAAAATGGAAGATCGGGCCTCCCTCGCCTGCCGGCTGACGCTCCTTCTGGGGCTTCCCGCCTCCGTGGGGTTGGCGGTGGTGGTCCGGCCCACCAATGTGATGCTGTTTGAGGATGCCTCCGGGTCCGACGCCCTGGCCATTCTCGCTCTCACCACCGTCTTCTTCACCCTGGGGGTGACCTCCGCGGGGATTCTGCAGGGGATGGGCAAGGTGGTGCTGCCGGCGCGCAATCTGCTGGCGGGGGTCGCCGTCAAACTGGTTCTCAACCTCATCCTGATCCCCTGGTGGGACATCCGCGGTGCGGCGACGGCCACGCTGCTGGCCTACGCCACGGCCACATTCCTCAATCTGGCCGCCTTCCGGGGACAGCTCGGCCGGATGTTCCGCTTGAAGGAAACGGGATGGGCCCTGCTGACCGCCACGCTTTTGATGGCCGGAGCGGCGGCGGGAGTCCAGGCGCTCCTGACGGCGGTCACCGCGGATTGGGCATCTCATCGCTTGGCCATGACCCTCACCGCATTCGGAGCGGTAGTGGCCGGAGCGGCGGTTTACGGGGTTGTCCTGCTGGGGCTCGGGGGCGTGCGCCGGGAGGAGCTCCGGGTTGTCCCCAAGTTGGGACCGCGCCTGGTTTCCCTGCTGGAAAGCCGGGGGCTGATCCGATAGTTTTCGCAGGCGGGGGATGCCCCCGCGCGACGGAGTCTGGATAAGCGAGGTGGAGGGAAATGGCAGGAACGATTATTGTGGTGGGGTTGGGGCCGGGGGATGAGAGCGGAATCCCCCTCGGAACGCTTCGCCTGCTGCGCGAGGCGGACAAAATCCGACTCCGCACGGAAAAGCATCCCGTGGTCAACTGGCTGCGCCGGGAAGGGATCGCCTTTCAAACCTTCGATCACCTTTACGAAGCCCACGACGACTTTGAATCCGTCTACGGGGCGATCGCCGAATCGCTGCTTCAGGAAGCGGGTTCGGGCGCTACTCTGGTCTATGCCGTTCCCGGGCACCCCATGGTGGCGGAGCGGTCGGTGCGGATGCTCCTCGCCAAGGGCCCGGAACGGGGGGTGAAGATCGATGTGAGGGGAGGGGGCAGCTTCCTCGACACGGCCTTTGCCCGCCTGGGAATCGATCCGGTGGAGGGGTTCGCGATGTTGGACGGGACCGCACTGGAGGCCTCCCGGATCGATCCGCGCCTCCATCTGATCGTGGGGCAAGTGTACGACCGCATGGTGGCCTCCGATGTGAAACTGGCGCTGATGGAGGTGTTTCCCGACGAATACCCCGTCACCGTCGCTTCCTGCCTCGGGATGGAAGGGAGGGAGCGGGTGAGACGGATGCCCCTGTACGCCCTGGACCGGGAGGACCGGTTTGACGACTGGACGCTGGTCTATGTTCCTCCCTCCGAGGACGCCGGAACCCTCCACCGCCGGTTTGACACGCTGACGGAGGTTATCGCCCATCTAAGGGGGCCGGAGGGATGCCCCTGGGACAGGAAACAGACTCACCGAAGCCTTCGGAAATATTTGCTGGAGGAGGCCTATGAATTTCTGGAGGCGGTCGGGGAGGAAGATTTCGAGGCGATGGCCGAGGAGCTGGGAGATGTCCTGCTTCAAGTGGTCCTTCACGCCCAGATCGCCCGGGAGGAAGGGTACTTCGACATCCGGGACGTCATCGGCCGGCTGACGGAGAAACTGATTCGCCGCCATCCCCACGTGTTCGGCGAAGACGAGGCCTCCGACGCCGAGGATGTGAAGGGCAAGTGGGAGGCGATCAAGGAGCGGGAACGGGCGGAAAAGGGGTTGCCGAAGGCGGAGTCCCTTCTGGACGGCATCCCGCGGTTTCCGGCCCTCATCCGGGCGACGGAACTGCAGAAGCGGGCCGCCAAGGTGGGCTTTGACTGGGAAAGCAAGGAGGATGTCCGCGTCAAGTTGCTGGAGGAGCTGGAGGAGCTGTTCCAGGCCGATTCCCCCGAGAAGAGGGAAGAGGAGCTGGGGGACCTCTTGTTTTCCGCCGTTGCCCTGACCCGCTTTTTCGGGGCGGATGCGGAGCAGGCGCTCCTTGAGGCCTGCCGCAAATTTGACCGCCGCTTCCGCTTCGTGGAGCAGCGGGCGGCGGAGACGGGAGAGCGGCTGGAGGCGTTTTCCCTGGAGCAGCTGGACAAGTGGTGGGATGAGGCCAAAATTCGGGGGCTGTGACAATAGCGCCGATATCTTTAAGACTTTTTTTTCCACCGAAAGCAGGATTTTCTCTCTTTTTCCCGAAACAATATCCCTAGACCACCGATCAAGGAGGTGAAAGGCTCGCTAAGAGCCGGAATTTCCGGCGGCGGGCCGTTGGGATGAACAAACAGGAATTGATCAGTCGGATCGCCAAGAAGAGCGGCATGACCAAAAGGGACGTGGAGACGGTGATCAACGGTTTCCTGGACGAGGTCTCCGCGGCGTTGAGTTCGGGGGAAAAGGTGCAGCTGATCGGCTTCGGCACCTTTGAGGCCCGGAAGCGCTCCGGTCGAAAGGGGCGGAATCCCCAGACCGGCGATGTGATGCACATTCCCGAATCGACGGTTCCCACCTTCAGGGCGGGAAGCCGGTTGAAACAAGCGGTGAAATGATGCGGCTGGACAAGTTTCTGAAGGTTTCCCGACTGATCAAACGACGCACGCTGGCCAAGGAGGTTTGTGACCAGGGAAGGGTCTTGATCAACGGCCGCACGGCCAAAGCCGGATCGACGGTGGCGATCGGCGATCAAATCACCATCCGTTTCGGTCACAAGCAGGTGAAGGTCCGGGTCGATTCCCTGGCCGATTCCCCCCGAAAGCAGGATGCCGGTTCGATGTACACCCTGCTGGAGGAAACGGCCCTGGAAGATCCCGAGGAGGCGGGCACCCCGCTTTGAACCGTCGCCCGCTACCCGACGACGGGCCTTGGATTTCCGATAACCCGCATCTGCTGCCCCGCCGGGTTTCGAAACGGTTTCCTCTCCCGACGAAGGTTCTATTCGGCAACCTTCGTCCATATCATGTACCGAAAGGGGGTACATGCCATGGTTGAGGAGACGTACGGAACCCGGCACGATCTGGTGATGTCCAACCGAAACAACCTGGAGGTCACCGGGGTGATCAGCGTGGAGAGCTTCGACAGCGAGGAGTTTCTTCTGAACACCGATTGCGGCTTCCTCGGGATACGCGGGCAGAACCTGCACATCAAGAGCTTGGATCTGGAGAAGGGGCGGGTGGCCATCGAGGGCACGATCCACGAGATGAGTTATCTGGATGACGGTTCCCCCCGCGGCGACAAAGTGAAAGGCTTCTTCGGAAGGTTGTTCCGGTGAGCCTGCAAGCCCAGTGGATCACGATGCTGACCATGGTGGGGTCCGGCCTGATCCTCGGGGTGGTGCTGGATGCCTACCGGGTGTTGAAGGAGCGCTTTCGCCTGCGCGGGTGGGTGGTTTCCCTCGTCGATCTGCTCTATTGGGTTGCCGCCGCCAGTCTCGTCTTTCACCTGTTGGTATGGAGCAATTGGGGAGAACTCCGCTTTTACGTGTTCGTGGCGGTCCTGGCCGGTTTTTGGATCTACTTTTCCTGGTTCAGCGACGGGGTTTTCCGCTTCCTCCGCTGGCTGCTTCATGGGCTGGAGCGGATCGGGAGGTCCGTCATCCGGGTGGTGACCGTCCTCATCTGGGTCCCCCTCGCCTACCTGTGGGCCCTGTTCCGCAGGGCGGGCATGCTTTTGTGGCGCCTGGCGCGGGGGTTGTTCCGCCTGGTTTTGGCTCCCTTCTCCCCCCTTATCCGGTTTCTTTCCCCCTTGGGAAAGGCCCTCGAGGGGCTTTTCCATCGCTTCCTCCGTCTGATTCGCGGGCCGAGAAAATGAGATGAAACAGAGAAAAGGAATGATGGGTATGGCATTTGTGCGGAAAGGAAATGTGGTTTCGTTCAGTCCCTCCCGTCCTTCCGAACCGTCGGGCAAACCATCCCAAAGCCGTCTTCCGCGGAATGTCCGCCGTCGCCGCCTGATTTGGTTGATCGTCATGATCGCCTTTTTTGGATGGTTCCTTTCCGAATTCGTGACGCAGACCGGGAGGATTTCCGCCCGGGAGGCGGAGTTGAAGGAGAAAAAGGCAGAGCTGACGGCCCTCAAAAAGGAGCAGAAAGCCCTTCGCGAGGAGATCAAACGGCTGCACGACGAGGAATATCTGAAGGAATTGGCCCGCAAGTACGGATACCAGGAGCCGGGGGAGGAGATCTACACGTTGCCGGAGGGAAAGAATTGATGTCAAACCGCCTGTCCGGAGCAAGCAGGCGGTTTTGAGTTTAAAAAAGAAGAACGGAATGAATCTCCGCAGCCCTCCGTTTTGGGAAATGCATAGCTGTTGGGCTTTGTCGCCGTGATCACCGGAGAGATCGTCCCCTTCGCCGTGCGCGGGCTGATCCCCATCGTCCTGAACGTCCACCGAGCCCTGCGGGAAGTCCGGGACCGGTTGGACGGGAAGCCCGGTGATGCGGAGAAAAGCGAAGAGAAATGAAGCGCGCGGCCTTTCTTTCCGGGAGGATGTCGGAATGACCCCGGTTTCCCCAGAATCATTTGTTTCATTTTCCATCCAAAATCCCTTGACATGTCCGGAGGGGTTTTGTATAATGAAAGCCGTTGATGACCGACGCGGGGTGGAGCAGCTGGTAGCTCGTCGGGCTCATAACCCGAAGGTCGCAGGTTCGAATCCTGCCCCCGCAACCAATTAGACGGAACAGAAGAGGTCGGGTTTCGGAAAACCCGCTCCGACCTCTTTTTTCTTGGCGGCGTAGCTCAGTTGGCTAGAGCGTACGGTTCATACCCGTAAGGTCGGGGGTTCGAGGCCCTCCGCCGCTACCATACAGGAGAGGGGAAGGCGAGGCATCAGCCCCGATGGGGCGACTGAATCGCCTTTTTTTATTTGCTCGGTTGCGGATGTGATACTGTGGATGTCACCATTAAAAAGATCAAGTTCACCACCATAAACAAAACCTATACCGAAAAGGTGCGGGACTGGCGGGGTCGTTACTGTTTCGCGACGCAGTACCCCAATCCGGACGGGAAACGGATTTTTTTGACCTATTATTTCGTGAGGAAAGGATACACGATCTCCAAGGTCTTCAACCGTTCCGGGGAATTCCTCTATTATTACTGCGACATCATGGAGATGCGCCAGACGGGACGCCTTCGCTATGTGATGGTGGATCTGCTCCTCGACATGATCATTTATCCCGATGGCCGTTACCACCTGATCGACATCGACGAATTTGCCACCGCCATCGAGAAGGGGCAGCTGAAACGGCGGCAACAGGTGCACGCCCTGCGAACGCTGGACCGGATGATCCGCAAGCAGACCGAGCGTACCTTTATCCCGCCCTATCTCCACAAGGTTTCCATGCACCCCCTTACGGGGGAGGAGAAGTAGGGTTCCGGCTCCGCGACCTGGGAATTCCCGCTTTTTACGCATTTCTGCCGACCGGTCCGTTGTTTCCCGTTGTCGGGAAATCCCGCCGGGGGAAGCTGCAGTCGGCATTCTTTGTGCTCCGGCGGAAGGCGGGGGAATTCCCGTTCCCCTCAGGCGATCTCTCCGGTTGATCGGGGCGGAGTCCTCCTGCGGGCGGTCTTTCGACGCCGTTTTGTGATGATTTCGGAAGTTTTGTCGGAACCGGGCGGCCTGCGGGCCGGTTCGACAGGATCGTGCCGAAATAAGCAGCAATTCCCCGGGCGTTGAAAGGGAATGCCGATCCCTTTTCCGGGAATGCCCGGTTCGAACTTTTCCCCAGCCTTGAGCGGCCCCGCCGCTTTGAAAAATTGTCGGAAAAAAATTTGGTCGCTCCTCCCGATTGTGACAAACTTTCCCTTCGGGCCTCGCTATAATGGGTGGCACATGAACCGCAAAGGAGCGTGGGATTCGATGCCATCCGGTTACTTGAGCGATTTCAAAAAGGCCTGGAGGGAGAGGGTCGTCGATTGGCGCCTGCGGAGCGGATCGTGGAAGACGCAGCTCCGCCAGCCGTTTCGCGCGTGGAATTTTCCCGTCATTTTCATGGGTTTCCTGTTGGGGAGAGCGATGATTCTGGATGTGATCGCTCCCTTCGCCGTCGCCTATCTGGCCGTCGTCTTCCATCTGTGCAGGCGACAGTGGCCTCTCGCCTTCTTTTCCCTGATCCTTGGAGGGATTTCCCGCGACGAACTCCACGCGGTGCAGATCGCCGGCTTTCTGATTCTCTTTCTGCTGGTGCAGAAAACCTTCGACTGGATGGGAAAGGGGCAGCTCAACTACGTCCCTTTCGTGGTGCTGGTCACGGGGGTCGGGGGCCACCTGGGGAAAATCGGCTGGGAGGGCTGGTCACCCTATCAGGGGATCATGGCCGGGGTGGAGATCCTCCTCAGCTTCATCCTCACTTTTATATTTGTCCAGTCTCTTCCCATCTTTACCGTCCGGCGCAAGCGGTACGCCCTCCGCCATGAGGAAGTGATCTGCCTGATCATCCTCGTGGGATCGGTCATCACCGGAACCATCGGATGGAACGTGTCGGGAATGGAACTGGTCAACGTCGTCTCCCGCTATCTGATCATGGTGATGGCCTTGGCCGGCGGAGGGATGATGGGGGCTTCCGTCGGCGTGGTGATGGGGATGATCATGAGCCTCTCCGAACCCCGAACCATCGCCCAGGTGAGCCTGCTCGCCTTCTCCGGTCTGCTCGCCGGCTTGTTCCGGGAGGGGAAGCGATGGGGCGTGGCCATCGGCTTCCTGTTGGGGACCTCCATCTTCGCCCTCTACGGGACCAGTTCCCAGGAGGTGTGGGCCTCTCTCCGCGAATCCGTCGTGGCGATGCTCCTCTTCCTGGTCACCCCGGAATCCTTTTACCGCGCGGTTGCCCGGTACATCCCGGGAACGGCGGAGCACGAATCCTCCCGCCAGGAGTACATCCGGCGGCTCCGCGACGTCACTGCGGCCAAGGTGGAGCAGTTCGCCGAACTGTTCAACGAGCTCTCCCGCAGTTTCCGGGAGGATGACCGGCGCAGCCGGCGGGAGGAAGAGGCTCAGCTCAACTACTTCCTTTCCGAAGTGATGGAAGGCTCCTGCAGGATGTGCCGGCGGTATCAGCAATGTTGGGAGAAGGAGTTCGTCAAGACCTACCAGGGGATGACCGATCTCATGGCCATGGTCGAATTGCACGGGGGAGAAAAACCCCTCCGCGTCCCCCGTTCCTGGGCGGAACACTGCGTCCGGTCGGACGAGGTTCTGGAACGGATCCGGCAGGGATACAGTTCCTATGAGAAGGATCTGTACTGGCGGGAGAAGCTCAAGGAGACGCGGCGGCTGGTGTCGGATCAGCTGAGCGGCGTCGCCGAGGTGATGAGCAATCTCGCCGGGGACATCCGCCGGGAGGCCAAAGCGATGACCGCCCAGGAGGAGCAGATCCATCAGGCCCTGGAGGAGCTGGGCTTGTCCATTCAGCGGGTGGAGGTGATCAACCTCGAAGAGGGGAAGGTGGAAATCGAGATCACCTTGCCCCACGCCGATGCCCTGGACGAATGCCGCAAGCTGATCGCCCCGCTGCTCACGGAGATCGTCGGCGAACCGATCGCCGTTCATCGGAAAATGGTCCGGGGCCAGGCCTCCGGCGCCGTCGTCACATTGGGCTCCGCCCAGCGCTACGAAGTGAAGACCGGGGTGGCGGGAACGGCCAAGGGAGGCCATTGGCTGTCCGGTGACAGCTACTGTTACATGAATCTGGGAACCGGCAAATACGCCGTCGCCGTGAGCGACGGGATGGGCAACGGCGAGCGGGCCCAGCAGGAAAGCCAAGCGGCGCTTCAGCTCCTCCGACACCTCCTTCAGTCGGGGATCCGGGAGGATCAGGCGGTGGAGACGGTGAATGCCATCCTAAGCCTCCGTTCCACCGAGGAGATGTTTGCCACCATCGACCTGGCGATGGTGGATTTGAACACGGCTCACGCCCGTTTCCTCAAGATCGGATCCACTCCCGGATTCATCAAGCGAGGAAAGGAGGTGATAACCGTCTCCGCCGCCAATCCGCCGATCGGCATCCTGCGGGAAATCGATGTGGAACCGGTGGAGGAGCAGCTTCGGCCCGGTGATCTCCTCATCATGGTCACCGACGGAATCTACGATGCTCCCCGCCACACCTCCGACAAGGAGCGGTGGATGAAACGGCTCATCGCCGAGATCGACACCCGCGATCCCCAGGGCTTTGCCGATTGTCTCCTGGAGAAGGTGATTCGCTATCACGACGGCGAGATCGCCGACGACATGACCGTCGTGGTGGCCAAAGTGGAGAAACACACCCCGGAATGGGCGACGATCCGCCTGCCGGGCATGGAACGGATCAGAAGGTCGGAAGTGGCCGGATTCTGAGTTCTCCCCTCGTTGATTCGTACCCCGGATGGGGATAAAATAGAGAATAACCATGTTGGACGGCCCTTTTGCCCGTCCCGGAGGTTCGACCGAGGGTGCAAGCCCCCTCCCCCTTGCATCCTCCCGGTCCGGGAAACGGTACACGGCTGGTGGTAACCGTCGACGCCGCCGTCTTCACCTTGGGCCGAGCCGAAGCGCACACCCTCCCCGCCGGTGGTGCGGCATCCCTGCCCTCCCCGATGCGTTTGCGGACGGCCGCACGACCGGAACGGTTTCGGCCTCGGGAAGAATGCGGCGTTTCTTCTCCAGGGTGCGGGCCGCGGCGAAGTGGCGGAGCGAACACCCGGGCACAGCCCGGGTGTTTCCCGCTGGAGGGGCTTTTCTCCACACAACTCCGGGGGGATGGAAATGACCTTTCGGGAGCGATTGCGGGAATCCATCCGGCGGATGGGACTTTTGGAACGGGGCGATACGGTGCTGGTCGGCGTGTCGGGAGGGCCGGATTCGATGGCCCTCCTGCACGCCTTGTGGCGCTTGTCTGCGGAAGAGGAATGGAACATCCTCGCGGTTCATGTGAACCATCAGCTGCGGGGAAAGGCGAGCGAGGCGGATCAGGCCTACGTGGAGTCCCGCTGCCGGGAGTGGGGCATCCCCTGCGATATCCGCCGGGTGGACGTGTCCGCCCGGCTCCGGGAGCGAGGCGGCAACCTCCAGGATGTGGCCCGTCGCCTCCGCTACGACGCCTTCCGGGAGGCCGCGGCCAAGGCGGGCGCCGACAAGCTGGCGCTGGCCCACCAAGCGGATGACCAGGTGGAGACGGTTCTGATGCGATTCCTGCGGGGCACCGGCGTCGGCGGCTTGGCCGGCATTCCCCCGTCCCGCCCCTGGTACGGGATGGTGCTGGTGCGCCCGCTGCTCCCCTTTTTCCGGGAGGAGATCGAGGCGTACTGCCGGGAGGAGGGCCTTCATCCCCGCCGGGACGAGAGCAACGACTCCCTCGCCTACACCCGCAACCGGCTCCGCCACCGGCTGATCCCGCAATTGGCCGAATATAATCCCCGGGTGAAGGAGGCCATTCTGAAATTGAGCCTCCTCGCGGCGGAGGAAGAGAAGGTATGGGAGCGCCTGGAGGCGGAAGCCGCGGAAGAGGTGACGGTCCGGCGGGGGAGGGGGGAGATCACCCTGGACGTTTCGGCCCTCGGGCGGCAACCCCTTGCTTTACAAAGGAGATTGATTAAACTACACTTAAATTGTCTTGTGAAGGACGGAGCGGTTGAGATTCCCATGAACGCCGTGGACCGGGTTCTTTCCCTGGCGGAGGTCGGAACGGGAAGCCGCCTGCACCTTCCGGGAAACCTGGAAGCGGAGCGGGAATACGGTCGGCTCCGCCTCCGAAGGGCGGAGGCGGATTCCACCGATCCCGGGGGGGATGCCCTCCCTTTGGCCGTGCCCGGCGTGACCTCCCTGCCGCACATGGGCGGGGCGATCGAGGCCCGGGTGGAGGAGCGGCCCCTGGCGGCGGGGGAGCTGTCCGGGAGGTGGGCCGTGTTCGATGCCGACCGGCTGGAACATCCCCTCTGCGCCCGGCCGCGCCGCCCCGGTGACCGCATGCGCCTCCTCGGATTGTCGGGCTCCAAAAAGGTGAAGGAGATCATGATTGACGCCAAGGTTCCCAGACGCCTGCGGAGTCGCTTGCCGATGGTGATCCACGGGGAGGAAATCATCTGGATTCCGGGTCTGCGCCGCTCCGATTGGGCGCCGGTGACGAACGAGACCCGGCGTTTCCTGTATTTGATGTGGTTGTCATCCGAAGAGGAAGAATAAGACCGGAGGCGGCACGCGGCAGCTCAAGGCTCGGAACGTTGCCGGGATGGAAAAAGTTCTTGGGTTTTCGGCGCGGGCGCAGACGGTTGCGACGGAAGCGCTTATCGGCGGGTGCGGGACTCGTTTCAAGGATGGGCGTTTTGCCGGCGAAGGAAGCGGCCCTCATGGCCGCTTGCGGCGGAAAACCTGTTTGAAAGGAGGCGAACCCCTGGTTGGAGGCCGGTCTGCTTGAATCGAGGATTCAGGTGGATGGTATAAACCGGGTATTCATGCACGAAGACATTCGGGAAATCCTTATAACAGAGGAAGCCATACAGCAGAAGGTGCAGGAATTGGGAAAACAACTTTCGGAGGATTATCGCGGGAAGAACCCCCTCTGCGTCTGCGTGTTGAAGGGGGCGGCCCTGTTTATGACGGACCTCGTCCGCCGGATGGACATCCCGTTGGAGATGGACTTCATGGCCGTCTCCAGCTACGGCGCCTCGACGGCTTCTTCCGGAGTGGTGAGGATCATCAAGGATTTGGACACATCGGTGGAGGGACGGCACGTCCTGGTGGTGGAAGACATCATCGACAGCGGACTGACCTTGAGCTACCTGCTGGAGCTGATGCGGCAGCGCAATGCCGCTTCGATCAAGGTGGTCACACTCCTGGACAAACCCCACCGCCGTACGGTGGACCTGACTCCGGATTACTGCGGTTTTACCGTGCCCGATGCCTTTGTGGTCGGCTACGGATTGGATTATGCGGAGAAGTATCGCAACCTTCCCTACATCGGCATCCTGAAGGAAGAGGTCTACCGGTAGATCTCGGTTGTGGGAGCCAAGCGGCTGTGGTAAAATGGTGAAAGGGTCTATATGGGAGACATGACAATGGGTTCCGTCGATATCGATTCGTCACAGGCGAGCAAAGGGTCAAAGGGCAAAAGGGCTTTCACCTCGCGAACCGCAAGGTGACCAAGCCCATTCTTGCACTTTTTGGCCGAAATCGTTTTTTGTCGAGACGCACTCCTTCATTCGAGCACCCTGACCTGTCTAAAAGAAAGGAGGCAAAGGCGGCTTTCCCCCGGGGGATCGAGGGGGTCTCCGCTGCCCACAATCTCTTATGAAAAACGTTATCCGGATTCCCGGATTATATATTATCCTCATCTTTGTGGCCGTCGGGATTGGGAATTTATATTTTCAACAGCAGTCCGAGACGGAGACACTTACATACACCAAATTTAAGGATAAACTGAGCGCGGGGCAAATCGCCGAAGTGCTGGTCCGCCCCGAAGGGGAGACCTTCCGCGTCGAGGGGAAATACAAAAATGTTTCCCCGGGACAGGCGACCAATTTTGTCACCCACGTCCCTTTGGACACCCAGGAGATCAACGACCTGAAAAAGCACAAGGTCCAGATCAAAATCGAAAAAGCCAAGGGGGATTCCTTTCTACTCACGCTGCTGACGTCGATCGTCCCCCTCGTGCTCCTGCTCCTCCTGTTCTTCTGGGTGCTGAACCAGGCCCAGGGCGGCGGTAACCGGGTCATGAATTTTGGAAAATCCCGGGCCAAGCTGTACAATGAGGAGAAAAAGCGGATCACCTTCGCAGATGTTGCCGGGGCCGACGAGGAGAAGGCGGAGCTGGTGGAGATCGTCGATTTCCTCAAGAACAGCCGGAAATTCGCCACCATCGGGGCGCGGATTCCCAAAGGGGTGCTCCTGGTCGGTCCTCCGGGAACGGGAAAAACCCTGCTGGCGCGTGCCGTGGCCGGGGAGGCCCAGGTGCCCTTTTTCAGCATCAGCGGTTCCGACTTCGTGGAAATGTTCGTCGGTGTGGGCGCCTCCCGGGTCCGAGATCTGTTTGAGCAGGCGAAGAAGAATCGCCCGTGCATCATCTTCATCGACGAGATCGATGCCGTCGGACGCCAGCGGGGCGCCGGACTGGGCGGAGGCCACGACGAACGGGAGCAAACGCTGAACCAGCTGCTGGTGGAGATGGACGGCTTCGACGCCAACGACGCGATCATCGTGATGGCCGCCACCAACCGGCCGGACATCCTGGATCCGGCGCTGCTCCGTCCCGGCCGTTTCGACCGGCAGATCACCGTGAACCGCCCCGATGTGAAAGGACGCGAGGCCATCCTGAAGGTGCACGCCCGGAACAAGCCCCTGGAGGAGAATGTGAAGCTGGACGTGATCGCCCAGCGCACCATCGGGTTTACCGGGGCTGACCTGGAGAACCTCCTCAACGAGGCGGCGCTTTTGGCGGTCCGGAGAGACAAAGAGAAGATCGGCATGGATGAGATCGACGAGGCGATCGACCGGGTGATCGCCGGTCCGCAGAAGAAGAGCCGGGTCATCAGCGAAAAGGAGAAGCGGACCATCGCTTATCACGAAGCGGGCCACACCATCGTCGGCTATTATCTGGAGCATGCGGAGACGGTGCACAAGGTGACCGTCGTTCCCCGCGGCCAGGCCGGGGGATATGTCGTGATGCTGCCCAAGGAAGACCGCTTCCTGCTGACCAAAAACGAGCTGCTGGACCGGGTCACCGGCTTGCTGGCCGGACGCGTGGCGGAGGAGATCGTCTTCGGAGAAATCAGCACGGGCGCCCACAACGACTTCGAGAAGGCGACCAACATCGTCCGCCGCATGATCACCGAGTTCGGCATGAGCGACAAGCTGGCTCCGATGCAGTTCGGCCGTTCCCAGGGGCATGTGTTCCTGGGTCGGGATCTCGGCCACGAGCAGAACTACAGCGACGCCATCGCTTACGAAATCGATCAGGAGATGCAGGAGCTGATCCGGACCTGTTACGAGCGGGCGAAAAATCTGCTTCTGGAACACCGGGACCAGCTGGAACTGATCGCCCAAACCCTGCTGGTGAAGGAAACCCTGGACGCCGAAGAGATCAAACAGCTGCTGGAGACCGGAAAGCTGGATGATCCCGAGCTGAACGAGAAGATCAAGGTGAACATTCAGGGGAGCAAAAACCTGAACGGATCGTCCAATTGGAATGCGGAAGCGGAGAAGAGCCCGGACGGAGAAAAAGCCGGCGACGCGAAGGGCGAAGACGCGGAAGCTCAGAAAAGCGACGGCGAAGGTCCGAAGGAAACTTAATCGCCGCACCGGGAGGATGCCGAGGGCATCCTCCGTTTTTTGTTGGGATGTCGCTTTTCGCAGGCTTTTCGCGCATTGAAGCCGGGTTCTCCCTCTGTTAAGATGGAGTTGGACTTTTGGGAGAAAAGCGGGTGGAATGGATGCTGTTGGTGATGGATGTCGGTAATACCCACATCGTGCTGGGTCTTTTTCAAAAGGACGAGTTGCTTCATCACTGGCGGGTTCAAACCGATCGCAACGCGACGGAAGACGAATACGCGATGTTGCTGAAGAGTTTGTTTGAACACGTCGGGATCCGGATGGAGGAGATCGACGGGGTGAGCATCTCGTCGGTGGTTCCCCCCCTCAAACGGGTGCTGCATCTGCTCGTCCGCAAGTATTTCGGCCTGGAACCCCTGGTGATCGGCCCCGGGGTGAAAACCGGGCTCAACATCCAATACGAAAATCCCCGGGAAGTGGGTGCGGACCGGATCGTGAACGCGGTTGCCGCCATCGACACCTACGGTCCGCCGCTGATCATCGTCGATTTCGGGACGGCGACCACCTTCTGCTTCATCAACGAACAGGGGCATTACGTCGGGGGAGCGATCGTTCCGGGCGTCCATGTCTCCGCGGAAGCCCTCCACCAGCGGGCCGCCCAGCTGACCCGGGTGGAGGTCGTCAAACCGGAAAGCGTCGTGGGCAGGAATACCGTAAAGGCCGTTCAGTCCGGTCTCTTTTACGGTTACGTGGGCGTGGTGGACGGAATCGTGAACCGGATGAAGCGGCTTTTGACCAAGCGGCCCACGGTGGTTGCCACCGGGGGACTGGCGGAGCTGATTTCAAAGGAAGCGGAGAGCATCGACGTGTATGATCCGCTCCTGACGCTTCGGGGGCTCAAGATCATTTACGAGCGGAATCGGTAAAAGCCCGGGGAGACGGCCCGGAAAACGGGGAAGGGAGGGGTGCCGCTTCCGTGCTTTCGGAAAACGGAGCCGCACATCTCCCTTTCGGATGTTTTCACCCGCTCGGCGCCCGAGGAGCGCCGAAATCGCGATCCCGGATGGTCTGCGCCCTCTTGTGGAATCCTGAAGGCGACGGGGCCGGATGGCGGAGAAGCGCTGCGCCTCTTCCTTGGGTGGGAATCAGCGGGGTGTCGATTGTTGAGAGACCGGGAGGTGTCACGATGAGCGAGGACTATGCGGTCCGGGCGACGGTCCGGAGCGGAGTGCTGCGGGCCTTCGCCGCCCGGACGACCGAATTGGTGAAGGAACTTCAACGGCGCCACCACACCTGGCCGGTGGCTACGGCCGCCCTGGGGCGGGCCGTCACGGTGGGGGCGATGATGGGGCTGATGCTCAAAGGGGAGCGGGACCGCCTCACGATCCAGATCAAGGGGAACGGCCCCCTCGGCCAGATCGTGGTGGATGCGGACTCCCGGGGCAATGTCCGGGGGTACGTGGACAACCCGGCGGTCGACCTTCCCCTGAACGCCCGGGGGAAACTGGATGTGGCCGGGGCCGTCGGCGAGGGGATGCTCTACATCGTCAAGGATCTCGGCCTGAAGGAACCCTACCGGGGGAGCGTTCCCCTCGTTTCCGGAGAGTTGGGGGAGGATTTCACCTATTATTTCACCACATCGGAGCAGATTCCGTCGGCGGTGGGCGTCGGCGTCCTGGTGGACCGGGACGGTTCGGTGCTGGCTTCCGGAGGTTTTATCCTCCAGGTGCTGCCGGGGGCCGACGAAGAGATGATCACGCAACTGGAGGAACGGATCGCCGCCATGGCCTCCGTCACCGATCGGATTCAATCCGGTGCCACGCCCGAGGATCTCCTCCGGGAAGTGATCGGCGAGGAGGTCCAGGTGCTGCAGCGGCAGCCCGTCGCCTTTGATTGCTCCTGTTCCCCGGAACGGATCCGATCCCTGCTGAAAAGCATGGGGAAGGAGGAGATCTCGGACATTTTGAAAAGCCGGGGGGAGGCGGAAGTGGTCTGTCATTTCTGCAACGAGCGCTACGTGGTGGAGAAAGCGGAATTGGAAGAATGGCTGGGGGAAACGGAATGACCCCCGGCCTTCTTTATTGTTGACAATGCCGGGGAGATGGAGATAAGATAAAGGAAAGTAACCCTAGTTACATGATAGGAATAGGAGGCCTTCATATGCGGGTTGCCAACAATATTTTGGAGCTGATCGGCCAGACGCCGTTGGTCAAACTGAATCGGATTATCGGAAAAACGGACGCGGACGTGTATCTGAAGTTGGAATTTTTCAATCCGGGCGGAAGCGTGAAGGACCGGATCGCCCTCAGCATGATTGAGGAAGCGGAGAAGGAAGGGCGGCTGAAACCCGGAGACACCATCGTGGAACCCACCAGCGGAAACACGGGGATCGGTCTGGCGATGGTGGCGGCGGCCAAAGGGTATCGCGCCCTCTTGGTGATGCCGGACACGATGAGCTTGGAGCGCCGCAACCTCCTCCGGGCCTATGGTGCGGAATTGGTGTTGACGCCCGGTGCCGAGGGAATGCGCGGCGCGGTGAAAAAGGCGGAGGAAATCGTGCGGGAGCGGCCGGACCATTTCATGCCCCAGCAGTTTAAAAACCCGGCCAACGTGAAGATCCACCGGGAAACCACCGCCCGGGAGTTGTTGGAGCAGACGGGCGGCCACTTTGACGCCTTTGTCGCCGGCGTCGGTACCGGGGGAACGATCACCGGAGTCGGACAAGTGATCAAGGAGAAGATCCCCGGAGTGCATCTGGTCGCCGTCGAACCGAGCGCTTCTCCGGTGCTCTCCGGCGGAAAACCCGGTCCCCACAAGATTCAGGGAATCGGTGCCGGATTCGTTCCGGACATTCTGGATACGGAGATCTACGATGAAGTGATCACCGTCGACAACGAGGAAGCCTTCCAATGGGCCCGCCGGATGGCCCGGGAGGAGGGAATCCTCGGCGGCATCTCCTCCGGCGCGGCGGTGGCCGCCGCGGCCAAAGTGGCCCGCCGCCTGGGTGAAGGGAAAAAGGTGGTGGCGGTGATCCCCAGCAACGGGGAGCGCTACCTGTCGACGCCCCTGTACCAGTTCGAAGAAGAGGAATCGACCGCGAAATAAGCGGACGAAACGAAAGAAGCCGTCGGAACCCATCCGGCGGCTTCGGTTTTTTCCGGGAAAACGGGAAAGGAGGAGGCCGGTTACTGCTCCGGCGTGACAATGATCTCGACGCGCCGGTTTTTCTGTCGCCCTTCAACGGTTTCATTGGAGGCGATGGGTTTTGTTTCTCCCCATCCTTTGGTTTGGAATCGGATTTCCTGCAGAGTCAGTTTTTCAAGGTGTTTTTTGACGACTTCGGCCCGCTCTTCAGACAGCTTCTGGTTATACGCCTTATCGCCGATGCTGTCGGTATGGCCTTCGATTTGCACCTTCGCGTTGGGGAAGTGGTTTAGGAACCGCGCCACCTCGTTCAGTGTCGTTTTGGCTTCTTCCGTCAGCGAACTTTTGCCGAATTCGAAGAGGATGGGTTCAGGGACGTTAAGCTTAATCCAGTTCTCCCTTAGCGTAATCCCGACGGAGCCGGGCAATTCGATATCCTTCAGCCGATTCGACTTGGAAAGTCCGTCCACCACATGAAAGGTGCCGACGCCGAGCAACGTCAAGTCCTTATAGATTCGCACCTTGTATTCCCCGGGTTCCAATTTGCCATCAATGGCCGGGCGGTAAAATTCCTTGGTGTACCATACGTAATCCGGGCTGAGGTATACCTCATACCGCTCGATCACCTTCTTCACTTCTCCCTTTAATTGAAGGAGGTTGACGGTGAGTTTGTTGGTTCCGAAGGCCGAAGGGCTGGTCAGTTTAAAGCTGAGTTCTCATCGGTGTCAAAGGCCTCGCGGGGATTGGCCAAAGAACCTTTCACATTTTGGTCGAAATCGCCGAACTGCAATTTTTGCGCTTTCTCTTCCTGTTCTTTTGCGTATTTTTCCCATTTTTCCTTTTCCTTTCGGATTGCTTCCTCTTCTTCTTTCTTTTTCTCCTCTTTCTTTTGCGTTTCGGTCCGTTCGTTCACCGCTTGAAGGGACAGCCAATCCGCTTGGCATCCCGCAAGAAGCACGCAAAGAATGAAGAGCCAGAATATCCGTTGTCGCATGGGATGTTCTCCTTTCTACGGAATCACTTCAAAGGTCCCTTTGGACATAAGGGTTTGATCCCGGTCTCGGTAAACCTCCACCCGGTATTTGCCGGGCTGAAGCCAGGGAAGACCGTCATGGAAAGTGTACATGCTGCCGAAAGAGAGGGCGTCAACGTAGACTTTCTTCTCTTTGATCACCTCGCCCGTTTCACGGACGACTCGCACCCGGATCTCATGGGTAAACATCGGTTTATGATCCTTAAAACAATATGTAATCGATTCATTCGGGCGAAATTGCGAACGCGGATTGTCGACCACGAACTTGGTTTCGTCTTCCGGCCAATCCCCGAACGTCATCGGTCTTGGATAGGAAGCGGAGGGTTGGGCAGGTTTGGAGGCGAGCTCGGATTTGGGTTTTGACTCGGCCTGGGAGTCAGGAGAATCTGTCTTGGGCAGTTGGAGTTGACAGCCGGAAAAAATAAAAACGAAAAAAATAAATATAAAAATTTTTAATAACCCTTTCACAAAACCTACCTCCTTAGAGCTTGAAAATTTGTTATATGAATATTATAAAAAATAACGGCCCTTTGGCAACCGGTATTTTTCCTATTTCCGATGGAATTAGGGTGTAATAAGAGTTTTATGCGGCCAAAGCCGAAAAAAGGAAGTCCCTCAATTGCTTTGACCGCCTTCGGAGCGCGAGGCAATGAAGCGGGGATTTATCTGAAGGGAACTGGAAGAGGGGGTCGCGCCAAGACGGATGCCGGTCGGAAGAGGTCAGTACCCGGACCGCCGTGCCGGATCTGCGGCAGACGTCCCGGAACTTGCTGCGGGTTTATCGGTTATTGCAGGCCCGTTCCATGATTTCCCGGACGACATCGCTCTTGGCGTCCGCGTAGTCCTGCACGTGCCTCCACGGGCGCCGAGCCAATTCGCGCTTGGCACGGGCGTATTTTTCCCGGTCTTCGGGGCAGGTGCGAAGCCAGTCGCGAAAGCGCAGCATCCGCTCGATTTCCGACGCGCCCTCGCTGAAAACGTGCAGATTGATGTCGGTGTCGGGTCCCTTGAACAGGCGGTGATCAAACCATTCGGGCTCCCGGATCCGAAGCTTGTAGCCGGCCGCCTCCAGGGCCGGAACATAGGAGGGTTCGTCGGAGGAGTCGGGCACCACCAGCAGGATGTCGATGACGGGCTTGGCGCAGAGTCCCGGCACCGAGGTGGAGCCCACGTGTTCCACCCGAAGCGCCTGGTCGCCGAGGGCGGAACGGATCCGCTGCGCTTCCCGCTCGAATTGCTCGGGCCAGCGCGGGTCGTACTCCACCAGGGTGATGGGCGCGTTGTGGGGCTTCAGCTCACCCACCGTCACTTTTTTCAGGTATTCTTCCGTATCCGGCGCCGGTTTGAATTCATCCTTCGGGGACATCGCTTCACCTTTCCGTTTATCCAAATTCTTCATGCACCCTGTTCCATTATAGCAAAGGCGACGCGCCCCATCATGGTTGTTTCTGCGGTGTCTTTCAGTTCTGCGGGCTTTGCCGGCAGGTGCCATTACTTGGCCTTTTATCGGGGGGCGATTTGTTGTAAACTGATAAGGATAGCGGGAGTTTGCGGAGCCGAGATCGAGATGAGAGGAGAGGAGCCGAGATGATTCTGGTGATCGACAATTACGATTCCTTTACCTATAATCTGGTGCAGTATCTGGGAGAGTTGGGGGAATCCCCGGAGGTGCGGAGGAACGACCGGATCACTCCGGAGGAGATCGAAGGGATGGCGCCCGAGGCGATCATTCTCTCTCCGGGACCGGGCAAGCCGGAGGAGTCGGGGGTGTGTCCGGAGCTGGTCCGCCGCTTTGCGGGACGCATTCCCATCCTCGGCGTCTGCCTGGGTCACCAGGTCATCGCACGCGTTTTCGGCGGGCAGGTGGTCCGGGCCGGCCGGCTGATGCACGGGAAAACCTCCCCGATCCTGCACGACGGGAAAACCTTGTTCCGGGGGATGCCCTCCCCCTTTGAGGCGATGCGCTATCACTCCCTGATCGTCGACCGGAAGAGCCTGCCGGAGGACCTTTTGGTCAGCGCCGAAACGCCGGAAGGGGAAGTGATGGCCCTGCGCCACCGGGAATATCCCCTGGAGGGCGTCCAGTTCCATCCGGAATCGGTGTTGACCCGAGACGGGAAAAAGCTGCTGGCCAACTTTTTGGATGCGCATTTGCCCGGCCGTCCGGTCCGGGCGGTGTGACTTTCCGCGAAGGGGCGAACGGGATGAACGGCACCATTTCCATGATGCATCCGCCCAGGGAACCCTTGAAGGTCGGTTCCCATCTCCTTCCCATCCACCGGCGCACGCTGGTGATGGGCATCCTGAACGTGACTCCGGACTCCTTCTCCGACGGGGGCCGGTACAACCGATTGGACCGGGCCGTCTCCCACGCCCGCCGGATGGTGGCGGGGGGGGCGGACCTGATCGATGTGGGGGGAGAATCCACCCGCCCCGGACATGAACCGGTTCCCCTGGAGGAGGAGCTGGAGCGGGTGATCCCCGTGATCGAGGCCCTCGTCCGGGAAGTGGACGTCCCCCTCTCCGTCGACACCTACAAGGCGGAGGTGGCCCGGCAGGCCCTGGAGGCGGGCGCCCACATCATCAACGACGTGTGGGGCTGCAGGCGGGATCCGGAGATGGCCCGGGTGGCGGCACGCTTCGATGTTCCGGTCATCCTGATGCACAACCGGGAAATGCCGACGGCATATGAGTCCCTTTTAGACGATATCTGCGCCGATCTGCTGGAAAGCGTGCGGATCGCCCGGGAGGCGGGCGTCAAGGAGGAGCGGATCATTCTCGATCCGGGGATCGGCTTCGGCAAAACCTATGAGGAGAACCTCGAGGTGATGCGCCGGCTGGAGCGGATCACAGAGCTGGGCTATCCGGTGCTGCTCGGCACCTCCCGGAAGTCGATGATCGGCAAAACCCTGGACCTGCCCACGGATCAGCGCGTCGAGGGGACCGCGGCCACGGTCGCCTTGGGCATCGCCAAGGGGTGCCGGATCGTCCGGGTGCACGACGTGCGGGAAATGGTCCGGGTCGCCCGCATGACCGATGCGATCCTGTACGGTCCCGATGCGGCCAAGGATTGACGGCTTTGCGGCACAGAGGAAGAGGGAGGCCGGGGAGACGATGGACAAGGATACGATCTTTTTCAGGGGAATGGCCTTTTACGGATATCACGGGGTGTATCCCGAGGAGACACGGCTGGGACAGCGGTTTGTCGTCGATCTGGAGTTGGGACTGGACCTGGCCCCCGCCGCCCGCACCGACGATCTGAATCAGACCGTGGACTACGGCCGGGTGTATCAGGTGGTCAAGGAGCTGGTGGAGGGGCAGCCCTTCCGGCTGGTGGAGACCCTGGCGGAGCGGATCGCCGACGCGCTCCTCACCGGCTTTCCGGTGGAGGAGGCGCGGGTCCGGGTGACCAAGCCGAATCCGCCCATCCCCGGACATTACGATTCCGTGGGCGTGGAGATCCGCAGGAGGCGGACATGAGGGCGCCGACGACCGCATACCTGGGGCTGGGCTCCAATCTGGGCGACCGGCTGGACCACCTGCGTCAGGGGGTGGAGCTGCTCCAGTCCCATCCGGCCGTCCGCATCACACGGATCTCCTCCATCTACGAGACGGCCCCCGTCGGTCCGGTGGAACAACCGGATTTCCTCAACCTGGTCGTCGCCGCCGACACCACCCTTTCCCCGGAGGAACTGCTCTCGGTCGCCCAGGAAATCGAGAGGCGGCTTCACCGGGTCCGGACGATCCGCTGGGGTCCCCGCACCCTGGACATCGACATCCTGCTGTACGGGGACCGGATCCTTCAGCAGGAGGGATTGACCGTCCCCCATCCCCGGATGGAGGAGCGAGCCTTCGTCCTGATTCCCCTCCTGGAGGTGGCGGGCAACCTGCGGATTCCGGGAAGCGGGGCGACGGTCCGGGAGCGGATCGAAGAGGCCCCGGACCGGTCGGGCGTACGAAAGACCCCGCACCGCATCGCCCCGGCGAATCCGGTGATGGGATGAGAAATCGATCGGCATGAAGAATACGGTATAGAAAGGAGGATGGCGCGCCATGATGAAGAAACTGAAGATCGGACCGGTGGAAACGAAGAACAACGTGGTGCTGGCCCCGATGGCCGGCGTCTGCAACCCCGCCTTCCGCCTGATCGCCAAGGAATTCGGGACCGGCTTGGTCTGCGCCGAGATGGTGAGCGACAAGGCGATTCTGCACGGCAATGAGCGGACCCGGAAGATGCTGTACGTGGACGAGCGGGAAAAGCCCCTCAGCCTGCAGATCTTCGGCGGGGACAAAAAGAGCCTGGTGGAAGCGGCCAAGATCGTGGACCGGCAGACCAATGCGGACATCATCGACATCAACATGGGCTGCCCGGTGCCCAAGGTGACCAAATGCGACGCCGGCGCCCGCTGGCTGCTGGATCCGAAGAAGATCGAAGAGCTGGTGGCCGCCGTCGTCGACGCGGTGGAAAAGCCGGTCACCGTCAAGATGCGGATCGGCTGGGATGAGGAACACATCTACGCCGTGGAGAACGCCCTGGCCGTCCAGCGGGCCGGGGGGAAGGCGGTAGCTGTGCACGGCCGCACCCGGAAGCAGATGTACACCGGAAAGGCCAACTGGGACATCATCCGCCAGGTGAAGGAGGCCGTGGACATCCCGGTGATCGGCAACGGGGATGTCTTCACCCCCGAGGATGCGAAACGGATGCTGGAGCAGACCGGCTGCGACGGCGTCATGATCGGACGCGGGGCCCTGGGGAATCCCTGGATGTTGTACCGCACCGTTCATTATCTGGAGACCGGTGAACTCCTTCCCGAGCCCACCCCCCGGGAAAAGGTGGAGATCGCGCTGCTTCATATGGACCGGCTCATCGCCCTGCGCGGCGAGGAAGTGGCCGTCCGGGAGATGCGGAAGCACGCCTCCTGGTATCTGAAGGGGCTGCGGGGCGCCGCCCGGGTGAAGGACCGCGTCAACGAGCAAACCACCCGGGAGGGCATGGCCCGGGTCCTGTGGGAATTCGTGGAGCAGCTGGAAGAGGAACGGTCCGGGAATTCGGCGAAAAAGGCGGGATGACTCCAGCGGTTCGTCCCGCCCGGCGTTTTTCTTTCCGGAAGCCGAAAACGGCTTCTTGAGGCGCGAAACCCGGCGGAGACGGCTCTCGGCCGTTTTTTCTGTTTGAGGGTCGTCCCGTTTGGTCCATAAAGGAAAGTAAGGGGAAAGTACCGTTTGAAGGTCAAATGGTCCCCCGTCGAACCGGAGGGAGTGTCTGTCATGACTTGGGATGAGGAACAAAACGAATTGTTGAAGGTCCGACGGGAAAAGATGGAGACCCTGCGCGAGGAGGGCATCGACCCGTTCGGCCGCCGCTTTGAGCGGACCCATTCAGCCCGTGACATTCACGAAGCCTTTGATCGCTTCAGCAAGGAAGAGTTGCAGGAAAAAGGGGAAAAGGTGACGGTGGCGGGGCGCCTCATGTCCAAGCGGAAGCAGGGCAAGGCCTCCTTTGCCCACCTGCAGGATTTGACCGGCCGGATTCAGATTTACGTCCGCCTGGACGAGGTGGGAGAGAAGCAGTACGAGCTTTTCACCATGGCCGACATCGGCGACTGGCTCGGGGTCAGCGGCGAGGTGTTTAAGACCAACCGCGGGGAGACCAGCGTCAAGGCGGAATCCGTCACCTTCCTGACCAAGTCCCTTCGCCCCCTGCCGGAGAAGTTCCACGGCTTGAAGGATGTGGAGCTGCGCTACCGCAAGCGTTATCTGGACCTGATCATGAATCCCGATGTGAAGGAGACCTTTATCCTGCGCAGCCGCATCATCGCGGCGATCCGCCGCTATCTGGACGAGCGGGGCTATCTGGAGGTGGAGACGCCCACCATGCACGCCATCGCCGGGGGAGCGGCGGCCCGTCCCTTCATCACCCACCACAACGCCCTCGATATGCAGCTCTACATGCGGATCGCCATCGAGCTCCATCTGAAGCGGCTGATCGTCGGCGGGCTGGAAAAGGTGTACGAGATCGGCCGCGTCTACCGGAACGAGGGGATTTCCACCAAGCACAACCCGGAATTTACGATGCTGGAGCTGTATCAGGCCTTTGCCGATTTCCGGGACATCATGGATCTGACGGAGGACCTGATCGCCCACGTGGCCCGGGAAGTGCTTGGGACGACCCGGATCGTTTACCAGGGTCACGAAATCGATCTGACGCCCCCCTGGGACCGGAAATCGATGACCGATCTCATCCGGGAGCACGTCGGCATCGACTTCACCCGGGAGATGAGCGACGAGGAGGCCCGCCGCCTCGCCGGGGAGCACGGCGTCGAAGTGACCGAAGCGATGACCTTCGGCCACATCGTCAACGAGTTTTTCGAGCAGAAGGTGGAGGACAAACTGATCCAGCCCACCTTCGTCTACGGCCATCCCACGGCCATCTCCCCGCTGGCCAAGAAGAACGAAGAGGATCCGCGCTTCACCGACCGCTTCGAACTCTTCATCGTCGGCCGGGAGCACGCCAACGCCTTTACCGAGCTGAACGACCCCATCGATCAGCGGCAGCGGTTTGAGGCGCAATTGAAGGAGCGGGCCGCCGGCAACGAGGAGGCCCATCCGATGGACGAGGACTTCCTGGAGTCCCTGGAATACGGCATGCCTCCCACCGGAGGCCTGGGGATCGGCATCGACCGGCTGGTGATGCTCCTCACCGACAGCCCCTCCATCCGGGACGTCCTCCTCTTCCCGCTGATGCGGGATCGGGATTAAGCCGAGGGCGATGTCAAGAAGCGGAAAAAAGGCGTTCCCCCGTATTTTTGGGGGGCGCTTTTTTTGTCGGTGAAAGCCTGTGCATGGCTTCGATGAATTCCGCAGCTCAAATCGAGTGGCTGTTTAAAAATATATTGACAGTTCAACAAATTCCATCTAACCTAATGAGGAGAATTTCAATAAACAGGGGAGGTATCGAATACATGGAAACGGTTCAAGACGCCAACGTGGAAGGACAGCAACGGGATGGCCTCGATCGTTTGGGTTTCAAAAGGACATCGGTGCTGTTCATGGTGTTCATGTCCATCATTTCGCTGGGAATCTATCTTCCCTATTGGTTCCTGAGCCGGGAGAAGGCGATCCATCAGTTGCGGTCGGAAAAAGAACTTCCCAAGTTTCACTCCCGCCTTGTACTGGTCCTATACATTCTATCCGCCGTTTTGTTCCTTTTTTCCGGGTTCATGAGTGAATCGATGCTCGAATTTTATGATAGCCTGGACCGACTGATTACTTTTGTGGGAGGCCTTGCGCTCATCTTTTTGGCTTTCCGGACGAGGAGAAGACTGATTGACCACCTCGGTGAGCAGCTTTCGTGGATTTGGACGCTTCTTTTTGGCCCCTGGTACCTTCAGTACCGGATCAACCGACATCTTTGAAGGAGTTCAAATCGTTGATTGGCCGATGGGAACGAGAACAGAAGGGGGCGGCACCACGCAAGCCTTGATGTGGTGACCTCCCCTTTTCCTTTGAATAAAGCAATCGTCAGAAGGATCGAACCTAGTCATATATGCATATTTTTTGTTGACTTCCTTATTCTGTCTTGTTCCTCCGGCTAGTAAAGTCTATAATAATTGCATAACGAATGGATTTACCATGTCCTGACACAAAAGGATGACCGGTGTGCACATTGCTGAACATATCGTTTTCATCATCCTGATCATCGTTTTGATTTTTGCGACGATCACCGATCTGCGCGAACGGTTGATCTATGACCGGTTCGTGCTGGTCGGTCTGGGGGCGGTGTTGGCCGTCCGCTTCTTTTTTCGGGAAGAACCCTGGTGGGATTATCTTCTCACCGGCCTGGGTGTCACCTTTGCCCTGGCCACCGTGGCGGTGGTGACCGGCGGAAAGGCCATCGGAGGGGGTGATATCAAGGTATTCGGCTTGATCGGTCTGGCCCTCGGCTTTGAGAAATTTCTGTTGGTTTTTGTCCTTTCGCATCTGCTGGCCGCCTTTTTCATCCTGGCGCGAAAGCTGTTGCGCCGAGAGCGGATAAACGGACAAACCGGCATTCCCTTTGCCCCCTACATCCTGGCCGGAGTGATCCTTTCCTACGGATTGGTGGGGTGGAATTAGTCTCCGGAAATTGTGGAGCAAACGGGAAGATATTCCTGTAGAAACTATTGCCAGTTTGACAGATATGAAGATATAATGTCAAACGAAGAGAGAATTGTGAAATAGAATAATCCCGAATCCCCCCATATACTTTACAATTTAAATAAACTAAATGAAGGGATTGAGCAGGACCAAAGATGAATGACGCCAGAAGAAGAGCCATTATTTTTACGGTTATTGCGCTTGTATTGGCTGCCTTCGCGGGAATTCTTTTTATTCAACGGGTGGGAGAAGTCGAAGCCCAACTGGGGAATTTTGTGACGGTTTATGTTGCGAAGAAGGACATCGGATCTCGGCAACCGCTGTCCGCTGGCGATTTTGAGGCAAAGGAGATTCCGGCGAAGTATGTAGAGCAGTCCGTAGTGACTGATCTAAAAAAGATCGGCAACTATGGTTCGATCGATAAATTTGTGGCTGTGGCTCCCCTGAAAGAGGGAGATGTGTTGACGTACAATCTGCTGAAGCCGGCGGATGATTACACCACGGGCGATCGTCGCTTGGTCCAGGTTCCATCCTCGAACCGGGTGGCCTTCGATCAAGCGCTGGAAGCCAACGATCGGGTGGATATCATTGTTTCCTGGAACGAAAATGATATTCCCGCAGGTGAAAAAAGAACCAGCGTCTTTATGAAGGATGTGTTGGTCGCTTCCGTTCTGCCCTCTTCCAAAGATAAATTTACCGGTGTGTGGTTGGAAATGTCATTGGATGAGGCAAGGAAATTTATCGATGCTCAGAACTTTGCGCAATCGGTTCGCATCTTGAAGGCCCCGACGGAGCAACGTTCCTCGCAAACGGAAGGGAAAAGTTCAACTGCAGGGGTTCAGCCGTAAAAGATAGAGTTTGTGATTCTTTATATTCCGCAGAAGGATGGTTCGTGATTAAATAGACAAAGCAGATTATGGGAGGACCGAATGGTGAATGACGATGTTAAACTGCTTCTCGTGAGCGAGGATCCGGGTCAGGCGGAGGATATCGCCTCCCGAGTGACTGGAATGTTTCCGCAATATTTACATATTCATCCCGAAGAGGTCCGGCGGGAGATCGCCCGCTTGCAACCCGATATCGTCCTGCTCCACGAACGGAAAGACGGATCGGGCATATCACTACTTCCTCTTATTAAACGGGAAGTCTCCGATGTTCTCATCGTCTATCTCGCCGAGCGCAGGGACCCGATTCTCACACGGGACGTCAACCGTGCCGGTGCCTTTGACATTCTCTTTTTGCCGGAGGAGATCAACGCTCTGGAAGATGTGCTGAATCGCGCCTTGAAGGCTTGGCAGGCAAGTGGGGGGAATAAGGAGACCGCAGCTACCTTTACCTGGGGTCGGGGCCAAGTCATCACCTTCACCAGTGGAAAAGGGGGCTGTGGACGAAGCCTGTTGGCCTCTACCTTGGCACAGACCCTGATGCTGGAGTCCACCGCCGGGGTGCTTCTGGTGGATCTCAACCTTCAATACGGGGGTTTGGAAACTTACATGGGGGTGGAGGGGGACCGCAACCTCTATGACCTGACTCCCGTGTTGCAGGAGCTGAACGACAACCATATCCGCAGCGTCACCGTGGTGGAACCCCATTCCCAGGTAGAGGTTCTGGTGAGCCCCGCCGATGCGGAAATCGGTGAACAGATCGGGGAGGAACACGTGGAGCGCTTGCTCCGTGCCGCACGCCTCTATTACGACTATATTCTGGTTGACTTGCCGACGGAGATGACACCGATTTCCTGTGCGGCTTTGGAGGAGGCGGACCGGATCTTCTACGTGATGACACCGGATGCTCCCTCCTTCCGCATATTTTCACGGGTATTGGACTTGTATGCCAAGGTGAATATCGACCCCACCGACCGTTTGGAAGTTTTGCTCAATCGGTATAGCAAGGATTCGGAACTGGATGTGAAGGACGTGCAACATCATTTTGGTTATCCGGTGGTTGGTCGTTTTCAGGAGGACACAAAGCGGATTATGCAGGCGATCAACCGGGGAAATCCCTTGCGGAAATCCCGCAGGGAACGGGGATTGTCCCCCTTTGTTCGGGATGTGCAGAAGCTGGCCCGGTTTCTCCTGGCGCAGCAATCAGGAAAGTCGGCTTCGTAATTGTAATTCCGCATAAACTGTCTATGCATTCACGTGCCGCGAAGTGGAAGACGAAATAGGCGTCACCGACCTTCTTCCAACCAGAGGGAGGAACTGTTATGTCGCTCTTTAATCGAGATCTTTCACGGGCCAATAAGCCCAATCCAATAAAAAGCCGTTCCGTCTCCCAACGTCCCGCCCGGCGTGCCGCTTCGCCGAATGATTCCCGGATTGAACAGCTTGCCAATCATTTTAAGGCCCGTTTGCTTCGGGAGACAGATCTGGAAAAGTTGACGCAGATGCCTTCTGCGGAGCTGCGGGTAACTCTGGACCGGTTGATTGGGCGCTATCTGGCGGAAGAACAAGTTGTTATTCCCCGGCATGAACGGGACCGGTTGATTACTCGAATCATTGACGAATCCGTCGGTTACGGTCCCTTGGAACCCCTGCTGGAGGACGATGAGATCACCGAGATTGTCGTCAACGGTCCCTATGAGGTGTATTACGAAAAGAAGGGTCGGTTGCACAAGACGGACATTCAGTTCCGGGACGAAGAGGCGTTGCGCCATGTGATCGACCGGATTGTTGCCCCGATCGGACGCCGGATCGACGTCAGCTCGCCGATGGTGGACGCCCGTCTCCCCGACGGGAGCCGCGTGAACGCCGTCATTCCGCCGATCAGTCTGAAGGGCTCCCTCCTTTCCATCCGGAAGTTTCGTAAAGAACCGATCCATCTGGATGATTTGGTGGGATTCGGCAGCCTTACCCCTGATATGGCCAAATTTCTGACCAGCTTGGTGAAAGCGAAACTGAACCTGATTATTTCAGGGGGTACGGGAAGCGGGAAAACCACATTGCTCAACGCCTTGGCTTGTTTTATTCCGGAGCATGAACGGATTGTCACCATCGAGGATATGGCCGAGCTTCGCATCCCCCACGGTCACGTCGCAGGCATGGAAGCGCGTCCGCCCAACGTGGAGGGAAAAGGGGAAGTTACCATCCGCCAGCTTGTGCGGAATGCTTTGCGGATGCGTCCTGACCGGATCATCGTCGGGGAGGTGCGGGGTGCCGAAGCCTTTGACATGCTCCAGGCCATGAACACCGGTCACGAAGGCTCCTTGACCACGGTTCACGCCAACTCCCCCGATGATGCGATGCGCCGTCTCGAGGCCATGGTGATGATGTCCGGTGCCGAGCTCCCCTCCGCGATCATTCGGGAATACCTGGTGGGTGCGATCGACTTTATCATCCAAATCGGTCGTCTTCCCGACGGTCAGCGCAAAATGCTGTCCATCGCCGAAATGCAGAAGGAAGAGGACGGCCGCTACAAGATGGTGGAGATTTTCAAATTTATCCAGACAAATGTCGATGAAAAGGGGACTGTTCATGGATATTTTTCCCCGACCGGTGCTATACCGAAATGCCTCGGTCGTCTCAAGGCATACGGGGTTCCTGTGGATCCGGCCATCTTTCGCGTGAAAGGGGAGCGGGAATGATGTGGCTGGAGGGGATCGTCGCAGCCGGAGCGGCCTTTTGTGGGATCATGGCGGCTTACAATCTGTGGATTGTCCGAACGGAGCGTCGGGCGGTCAATGAACGGGTTAGCAAGTGGACGGAGAAACAAGTGAAGGAGTTAAGCTGGTCCGATGCTTTGGTGGAGCGCCTTGACCAGACCGAATGGGCGCAGAAGTTGAAACCGCAGTTGGAGCGGGCAAGCATCAGTTTAAAACCCACGGAATATGGGGCCTTGCTCCTTTTGGCTTTCGGGGTTGTGATAGCGGGTCTCCACTATATGCTGAGTCTTTCCTGGTTATTGAGCATCGGTTTGTCCACCTTTATCGTTCCCATGGGCTCCCGCTTGTTCCTTCGCTCCCGACGCCATGGATACGCCAGGAAATTGGATGAGCAACTTCCCGAAGTTTGTCGCCTTCTCAGCAGTGCGGCCCGTGCCGGTTTGTCCGTTCCCCAGGGACTGGACCTGGCCGCCAGAGAAATGCCCGCTCCGGCAAAAGACGAGTTGGGAATCGTGGTCAGAGAAGTTCAGTTGGGAAGAAATGTGGAATTGGCATTGAAGGATTTGCTTAAAAGGGTACCTACGAAGGACTTACAGGTTTTTGTCAATGCCATCATCATTCAGAAACGGTCGGGTGGCGATTTGGCCAGTGCGATGAGTGAAATGGCCAGAACGATGGAAGAGAGAAAGATTATCCAAAAAACCATTCAAGCATCGATTTCCCAGGCGAAGGCGTCGGCTTATGCCTTGCCCTTGGTTTCCATACTGATTGTTTTAATGCTTGGAAAATTATTTGGTGGTTTTCAACAGCTTTTCACTTCATTGCCGGGGATATTGTTATTGACAATTTTTGTTACAATGCAGATTATCGGTTTGCTGATCATCCGGAAAATCGCGAACATCCGTGTTTAGGAGGAATCGATGGGCATTTATCTCAGTTTATTAGGCTCACTGATTTGTCTGGTTTTCGCCGGACTCTCTTATATCACCTATCGCACGGAACAACAAAATGTGGATCGATACGTCAATCAATATCTTTACAGTTCGTCTGCAATAGATACCGGCAAGTCGGAAAAATATCAGTGGCATGAATGGATGGATAAACTTGCTCCCATCGGCAAGCGGATTGAGCTGTTGAGCGATCCCGTCGAATTGGAGGATGATCTAATCAAGGCGGGAACCCCTTACGGGCTTACGGTGGATCGCCTCCAGGGAGCCAAAGTATTGGGTGCTCTCGCTGGTTTTTCGATTGCATTCTTTTATACACTACTCGGCCTTCCTTTTGCTTCCGTCATGCTCCTCGGTTTGACCTTCGGAGGATATATGGCGCCCATGTGGACCATTCGCTGGTTGGCCAAAAAGAGACAGTCGGAAATCAGGTACGAGCTTCCCGATTTCCTGGACATGATGAGCATTACCTTGCAGTCGGGAATGGGGATGGATTCGGCTCTTGAATATTATGTTGAAACCTCCGAGGGACCCCTGAAAGAAGAGATCGCAAGGTTGCTCCAGGAAATCAAATTCGGGGTTCAACGGGAGACGGCATATAGATCCTTGTTGCGCCGGACCGATTCACCGGAATTGGAAGCTCTGGTGCAATCCCTGATCCAAGCCCATAACCTGGGGACTCCGGTATCCCAGACCTTTGCTCAACAGGCGGATGAAATGCGGCGGATGCGTTCCGAACAGGCAAAAGAAATTGCCGGGAAAGCAGCCCCTAAAATTTCTGTCGTTGGGGGGCTCATCATTACCCCTTCGATTGTACTGATGGTTTTTGGGATGGTAATTTTGAAGTATTTTTTTGGAGAAGACAGTCCGTTAAAGATGTTCATGAACTGAGTATTAAAGGAGGTGATGCCTCAGAAGCGAGAGGATGTTCTCTCTTGTTTAAAACAACATATTTTTGAAAGGAGGCATAATCATGAAATCACTCATGGTGAAAGGGTATCTTGCTTACAAAGATGCCGCTGAAAAGTTTAAAAGCTCTTTGAGCAACAAAAAAGGTTCCTCCACGGTCGAATACGTCATCATTATTGGAGTTGGAGCTGCAGTTGCCGGGCTGTTGGCGACGGCCTTGTCGAAAGGAAATGGAGAAATCGTTAAAACCTTAAGGGAAAAAGTTCAAGAAGTGATTAATAAAGCCCTGACACCAAAGGATGGATAATTGAATGATTTCCGCAAAGGCAGCGTAACAACTGCCTTTGCGGAAAATTGTAAAGAAGTGATGCTAAAGACGGGTCTTTACCTAGTGCGTAGCATTGGTCCTGGATTATCATTGCTCGCTACAAAAATTTTATTGACTTCAGAAACCAATTGCAATCAAGACAAGAGATAAAAGAGGGGGATGCGCCTCTTACATCTAATACTATTGGAATCATTCTGGAATTAAGGTAATACATATGATCAAAAAATGGTAACTTAGGGTGATTAACAAAATTAATGATATAGGCGAGGTTGTAAAGAAGTTTGAGGTTGAAAAAGTATTTAGAACCCTAGTACCAAAAACTCAAGGATAGCGATTGAGCAGGAATACGAAGAGATGAAAAGGGCCTTTGAAACGAAAGGGGAAAGCGAGAGAAGGATAGTCAGTAATAGTTGGGAGGAGCCTCAGTCCTATGAGATGCTTCCTGATACGAAAACGAAGGGGCAGTGTAACAACCGCTTGGGTGGGCTCCATACCGGTATTCGTTTTGTTTGCGCTTTTTGTTGGAGCCATCGCCATTGCTTGGGCTTCCCATTCCTCGGCCCAGGTGGCGGCTGATGCCGGTGCGCTGGTCGCCACCAAAAAAATGGATGAGTGGATCGGACTGGAGTTGGAGGACGAAATCCGAAATCTTTTGGGCAATGATTTTTCTGAAGAAGCGATCGAGGAAGCTTTTCCCGAGGATTCCAAGTTGAAGGAAGCGTTATTGGAAGGGAAGCCTCTGGATGATCTTCCAATTGATGAGGTACTGCAAGACTTGTTTGACGGAAACGAGCAGCTTATAAGGGAGTTTCTGAAAACTGTTTTTAATAAACATAGGCAGGAATTGGCAGTCGCGGTGCGGGATTATGTCAAGCAAAACGGCGGAGATGATCAGGGAAAAATCATCATACCGGTCCATGATCGAGTGAGAGTGGAGGCCCGCACACGCTATCAACCGGTTATCTTCCAAGAGTATTTCAGCGATACCTATGTGGAAGGCGATGGGTATGGACCAAAAAGGCTGTATTTGAAACTCCTTCCCGAAAAAATGGTGGAAATCAAATACTGAATCCGAAGGTGGGAGGGGTGAACCGTGCCTGTTTTCATCAAGCGATTGCTTCATCCATTGAAGGAACGTTCCGGATCATCGACCGTTGAATTTGTCCTTGTAATTCCCTTTTTTCTGTTGATGGCACTTGTTGTGTGGCAATTTGCGGTGGCAGGTTTGGCCGTGTTAGATACCCAGGCGGCATTGCGGGATGCGGTCCGTGTAGCAGCTATAGAAAAGGATCCGGGAGCTGCCATTCAACAAGCAAAAGCTTCCTTTGGAAAATCAGGTGCGTATCGGGCGAGTTTTGATGTAAATATCGGGAGCGACAGGGCGATTGTTACCGCCAAGACAGAAGTCGATATTGTATTTCTCTCGGGTTTGCCCCCGATTACCTTTACTCGCAGTGCGGTAGCGCCAGTTTTGGATTGATTGAAAGTCAGGGAAGGTGGAAAGATGATTGTGTTTAAGCGTAATGTAGCAATTGTAATGATTGTTGCTCTGATTGCAAGTGTGATATTTCCACTTTATTCCGCGATGGCGGAACCTTTCATACCCCAACCTTATGACCCCAAACCGGATCCCTTTACCCCTCAACCCTATGATCCTAAACCGGAACCTTTGAATCCTAAAGGGGATACACACAACCCAGATCTATCTAAAGGGGATTCCGACAGCGGTTCAAGCAATTCGACCGCACCGTCGGGATCACAAGATAATTGGGGCCTTCTGGATACACTGGGCTATAAATTGATTAAGTATGGGGTTAATGATTTTATCAAGGGTCAGATTTCACTTATAGGGGATTTAGACCCGATAAATGGTAATATCAGTGCAGGGCAAGCCGGACGGTCCACTTATAGTTTTTTGGCGGGCATACTTCGAAATGGATTTGGTTTAAAAGTTGACGGAAAAGGGTGGAACAAGCTTTTTCTCGATGCTTGGGACGGAGTGGATCAGTTTCTCGGAATTTCGGGGTTTGTGAAGTGGAGAGAGTTATTTTCAACCCTTAGAAATTTTGGTGGTTCTGGTTTTGGACAGGGAGGCTTCTCGGGATTTCTTAACAGAATCAGTACTCCTGCAGCACAGGTTTCCAAATTTGCGTATGGTGCAAATATAGTTGGCATAGCTTTTAATGGTTGGGAGTTTATATATAATTTAGGTGCGGCTTATGACGTGGCGGGAGAAGCAGATCTTGAAACACAAGCGGACTACAATTTGAAGGCTTTGGCTGCGTTAGGTGGAGTTGCGATGGGGGCTGCTTTTCTGATTGGAGGAGGTCCCATTGCATTGGCAGTCGGTGGAATTGGTTTAGCTGTCTGGGCCTTTGGCACCTTTGGACAATATTTCACCAAGAATAAGACTTTTGCCCGGATTGTTTCAGCTCCGATGAGGGCGGTAAAAAGCGGTGTCAATGCAGTAGCAAACGCAGGCAAAAGAGCATGGAATAAGGTGAAAAGCTGGTTCTCTTAAATGACATATGCCCCCCGGGCATTGAAAGCTGTCCCGGGGGTTCTCTACAATAGAGGTTGGGGGTGATGGTATGGCGAAATTTAGACTACCAGAGGTCGTGTCAAAAACCCTAGAACAGTATAAGCGACAAGGTGAGCGCTATCAAATCTTTCCTTGCAGAATCGAGGTGAACGGAAATACCTATTACGGTGCCAGTTATCATTTAGGACAACCGGTAACCGGATATATTACCATCAAAGAGGACGGTTCGGTACCATCTCTTAAATTAGAAGAAGTTGAATTGGCGACAAGAATGAATTTTGAATTGAGTAATATAAATGAAGCCCTTTATACAACCGGATTTCGAGTGGCAAGAAAACGGCACTTGGGCTTCATGAGACGTACCTTGTCGATTCTTCGCTGGGTGGAACGTACGATGAAACATGAGATGCCTCTGGATATCCAGAAAGCGTTGGAGGGTTTCATCAAAGCTCCTCAATCGACGATTGAAAACCATCTACGCTTTAAAGAATTAGTTAAAAAAGCGGATCGTCATATAAGCCAAAGGGTAAAGGATCAAGTTGTAACACCTGAAGATCTTAAAATATTGAACGACTACCACTACGAACTCTGGAAATGTGCCACCATGCAGAATATCGTTCAGATGAACACCTATGAGGATCGAAAAAAGGTGATTCGGTACCTTTTTCAAAAGAAAAAAATCTTCCCGGCAATCGCATTGTGGTTTTACCATATCCGGATGCATCCCGACGAGGAAAAGGTGAAACCGAAAGATCGGGAGATGATGAAGGAGGTTATTGATGTTTATATAAATGGGAATATGGAGCGGGAAGAAAAAATGTTTCAAAAAGCTCTTGAGATCACACGAAATCCCAAGTAAAACACACTATTTTGGGGGGAATTGTATGAAAAGCTACCAGGAAGCCTGGATCACCTACCGAAAAAACTTCGGGACTGTTCTTTTTATTTGTCTTTCCTTTGTTCTTCCGCTTCAACTCGTTTTATACTTTGTTATCAATTATTTTAATTTGCTTTTCTCACTGGCGTATCTTCCTCAATTTGGGCAGTTGACCGGTTTCTTTTTTCTCACCGTCGGACTGTGCATTGCCCAAATCCCCTTTATTAAAATGGCTGCTCAATACAGCCTGAATGGCGAAGTGAAGCGGTCGGACTGTTTCCAGAGTTTGTTTGAAAATATCTTTCCAGTTTACGTGATGAGCGTTTTATACTCGCTGTTGGTGGTACTCGGTTCGCTACTCTTCATCATTCCGGGTTTGTTGTTTTTGGTTTGGCTTGCCACCATTCCGTATGTTGCCGTCTTGGAAAATCAACGGTGGTGGAAGGGATTCAAGAGAGCCTTCGCCATAGGCAGAAAACACTTTTTTAAGATTTTGGGTGTTATTTTTTTAATGTGGCTCGTTGAACTGGTTATTCAAGGAGTTATAGTATATTGTGTATTGCAGTTTACCAGCAGTTTCCTGTCCGTTTCCATTGCAATGATGCTCGGGAATATGTTGTTTTTGCCGTATTTCACCTTTGTTTTTACAAATTATACTCTTGACTGGGTGGAGATTGATGAAGGGCATTTTGATGAACTTGGGTTTGTGGGACAATATAAACAAGATTACTGAATATGATGTTTCTACATAGTTGTGAGTATACACAGGATAGGGGCGATAACGATTTTATTAGGGGGATTATTTATGAAAAGGCTGTTTTCAGGGATGTTGATCCTTTGTCTGCTTTTTAGTAGCGGTTGTTCCCTGCTTTCTTCACAGGATAACACTGCAGATAAAGATAAACCCAATAAAGAAGAAGTAAAGAAGGCCGCTACCGATGTGGAAGGGATGCTCCGGGAGGGGCCTGGCAAGTACGCCGGGGACAAGTACGATGAGGAAAAGGTGAAGGCGGAGCTGGACAAACTGCCCGACAACATGACTACGGACGAGGCTTACAACCATCTGGTGGCTCTTTTGGCTGAGGATTATAAGCCCGAAGTCAAAGCCCTGGACGAACTGGACCCCACCATCAGGACCGATCGTGAAACGCCGGGAGACGTCAACGCCCCGGAGGAGGGGGAACTTCCCAAACAGGTGAACGTGGAGATTCTCCTGGATGCCAGCGGGAGCATGGCAGGCCGGGTGAGCGGCGGAGTGAAGATGGATCTCGCCAAGGATGCGATCCGGAAATTTGCGTCCAAACTGCCGGAAGGAGCCCGTGTGGCATTGAGGGTTTACGGGCACAAGGGAAGCAATCAGCAGAAAGATAAAGCGCTCTCCTGCAAGAGCACCGAAATGGTGTATCCATTGGGGGAGTATGACAAGTCGTCTTTTCAGAAGTCTTTAAATAAGTTCCGACCGACGGGCTGGACTCCTCTCGCCGCAGCGATCGAGCAGGCGAAGAGCGATTTGAGCGGGAAGACAGGAGAGAATGTGGAGAACATTATCTACGTGGTGAGCGACGGGATTGAGACCTGTGGCGGGGATCCGGTCAAGGCAGCGAAGGAGCTACACGATTCGGAAATCCAAGCGATCGTCAACATTATCGGCTTTGACGTGGACAACGCGGGACAGCGGGCGCTGAAGAAGGTGGCGGAAGCCGGTGGGGGCGAGTACGCCACTGTGAACACCGGTGATGATCTACAAAGGCATTTGGAAAAGGAATATAGACGTTTGCGCAGTGAATGGCTAATGTGGGGAATTGATAGTGCAAGTGATGCCCGGAAAATGTGGGGAGATAAGATAGATGTTTTGAATGAAACTATTGATAAGATACGCGATAAATATAACAGGGAAAAAGGAAGAATGACTGATGCAAAGGATTATCTTAACTCGATTGGAAAATTGAAGGCCAGCTTCGAATTATCCAATAAAATTTCTAATAGATGGCTCAAGTTATATGAGTATACTAATAAGAGGTCTATCACATTGCGCGATCAACTTTGGAATGCACGTATGGATGAGGAAGATAGGGTTAAAGAAAAAGCAAGAGACATGCAAGAGAAATATGAGCAATAAGTTGGGTTTTTTTGCAATGTATAACGCTTGAGGGTAAATTTGTATTTCGATTCTCAGTTGTAGACGTACAAAGATTAACCTAAGAAATTACTTGGTTCTTCATTCTTAGAAAGCAAGAGCATAAAAAGGAAATAGAGATATATACCTCGATTAAGAGAATGGGGATGGTTCCCTCAACCATCCCCTTGTTTTTACAGCTCATCTTTCTTGGTTAGCAAACAGTTTCCGAAGGATCTGAATGCCGATGCTCGGAGAGGATTATCAAGGAGTTCAATGCCTTTGACACTAAGGTAAATTTAAAGTAGCCGGGGGCCTCAATGCTCCGGTGTGATCTGCTGGATGCCCAGCGGCAGCATGGTCCCTATGAGAGGGCAATAACGGTCCGTATGGCGGAAGTTGATTATAGGAATTTTACATTTGTTCACAGGCAAAGTGATTAAACCTTGATAGGTGATGTCAGCATGTAGTATTGCGAATTTTATCAAAGGTATTTTTGTGTAGAGAGCCGCTGGCAAAGAATTTCGTTCCTGCTGGCGGCCATTTTTATAGATGTGGGATTCCCGCCGAATCAATGCCAAGAATCAACAAACACTTAATCTTTGATAACGGACTTGAGTTCAATGGAAGTTTGCAAACGACTGGAGGCAATGTGATGAGGAAGGCATTTTCAAGGTTGCTGATTCTTTGTTTGCTTAGCGGCTGCTCCCTGTTTTATCCCTCGGAGGATCCTGCGAAGGTTCAAAAAGAAATTATCCGCTACCTTGAAAACAAATATGGCCAGGAGTTTGTGGTGGTCCGGGAAGCAAAGTACAATTATGAGCTGGGTGAGTTTAGTCTCATCGCCCATCCAAAAGGGAATAAACGAGTTACCTTTGTTGGGTATAAATCGAAAAACAGAGGATATTTCGATACCTATCCTGTTGCATTGTGGAGCAAGCAATCAGAAGACGAAATCAAGCCCTTGATCGACCAGCTGTATCCAGCCCGGGAACGTTGGGAATTTACTTCAGATGTGGGGACGAATGAATCACTGTATGAAGAACTGGACCACAAGAATCTACCTGACTATCAGGAGATCCGAAAGCAACACCCGGACAAAATGCGATCGATAGTGGATATCTTTTTGTTCAAAGACTTGAACGAGTCCAATAAGGATGAGGAGCTGGAGAAGGCTTTTCAGCTGATTGAGTTTTTCCGTGAAAAAGGGATTCAACGTTTTAGATTGGAGATTTCATTTTATGAGGAAAGGCTGTTGAGGGAAAAGGGTAGAGACATAAAGGTGAGCGGAGAATACATTGATTATCTTAGACATGACATTGTTTTGACCCATGAGAGAGCAAAAAAAGTTCGCACACCGAAGGATATTGAAAAATATCTTGTTGAGTATCCAAAGTAGCAATTGGAGGTCTTCCATTTCGCTTCGCTGGCTTTCGGCTTTTCGAAGGAGTTAGGCGGTAACGGATGTGGAAGGGCAGGCCCTGCAATAGCACCGGGGTTGTCTATGGGAGTCGTTCAAGGTCTTTAATCAAATTCTGTCCAGCGGGATGGATTCACTTACGCAGCGATCGAGCAGGCACAGAAGAAGGGAGAATATCTTTTGCGTGGTGAGCAATTGTGACTCGTCGGATAGGATCTGGTCAAGCGATGAGTTGCACCAAGCATGGAATTATCAGTGCATTGACAAGTGTTAGCTGAAAATGTCGCGGATCAGTAATGCCCAGCGGGGATATGAGGAGGAGCGGGTGATGATAATACCGAGCAACTTGGATCCCGAGATCCGAGAAGTTGTTGAACGATACACAAAGAATGGAGAAAAGTGGGAAGTATTCCCTGCTAAACTTTTTATAGATGGTACCTTCTATTACTACTTTTACTTTGATCCAGCAGAGGAACTGATGGTTATCCGTGACGATGGTGCGGTCTTACCGGTATCACAAATACGAAAAGTGGCATTGATTGCAGATGCATACAATACATCAATCACAATTTTAGCTAATGACGGAGAAAGTATGGCAAGAAAGCCGATAGTAACTATCTATAAAAGGTATATCAGGGTGTTGGAAAAGATAAAAAAATATGCGGTTAATTTGCCCAGTCAACTACAAAAAGAATTGGATGAAATGATTTCCTTATCCAAAGAAGTGATTGACCATCAGATTACTATTAGGAAATCTGTGAATGCCGGGAAAAAGCTTACGGTAGAAACCCGTAAACGGGGAGTGGTTACGGAAGATGATTTTAAGAAAATGAGAAGCTATCATATGGCCTTGGCACGTAGTGGTTTTAGACAAAATGAAATTGAATTGGAAACATCTGAAGCCCGTGAGCGTCTTATCAACTACCTCAATACCCAGGTATCGTGGAAAAACTGGCGGCTGTGGTTAGCTTATAAGGAGTTGAAGCATCATGACAGGCGGATGTATTCGAAGAAAAGGGACCCCGAAGAGGTTAAAATCTTGGAGGAGCTAAGAAGGGAAATATACAAGGATATACCAATCGAGCAACATCCAGATGTAGAAAACTATTTAGCTAAACTTCGCAATCCCAAATCGTAATGAATGGAAGAGCATTTCATTTCAGATTCCCTTTTTTGCTAATTAGAATTATGTTCCAAGTGTTAGGAGAGTGGATCATTATTAGGATCGTAAAAAATATTTTGCTGGTGGCGTATTATTTCGCTGCTGTTTATTTGAGTTTAGAAGTGATCAATAAATGGATTATTAACATACAGGAATATTTGACCCGGGAACCCAGTTTTCAGACCTGGGCTCCAACAGGTCTTTCCTACACAATCCTAACAATGACAGTATTATTTATTGTAGTGGGCATTTTTGGTTGGGTTCATCTCTTGCTGGCTAAGAATGATCTGAAGGAGATGATACCAGGTAAAATAGTGGCCGTAATTTTAGCCTATGGTTCCATTTTGGTGCTTTTTCTCGGATTGTTGTTGACACCTTTAGCCATTGATCATTATGTTGCTGCAGATGAAGATGCATTTTATTATGATCCGTATTTTGGATTTGAACCCGAAGTATTTCCCTGGGAAGAAGCCCAGGTAATACTTGGTTATCAATATTTAAGATCTCAAGAAATCGGAATGAACTACATTATCAAGACCGATGAAAATGAATATGATCTATGGAAATCAATGTTGAACACGACTCACTCTGAAGAGCAATTTCAAATGATCAAAGATGTGGATCGCATTGTCCGAGAAAAAGGTGTGCCAGTTACCATTCGTCAGAAAATAGGTCCGCAGGAGTTGGAATTAATGGTGACAAGTGTTCATTTTACTCCGGAAGAAATTGAGTTTGTGAAAAACATCTTTGGAGTTGAGTTTTAGATATCTATTACATTTACCTCAGTGCTAACTATACAAGCTATTTCAAAAACATGATCTGCCAATGTAAAATGGAAGTATGAGTACGAGACATGAGCTGACAGACGAACAATGGGCTGTGATTGAGCCCCTGCTCCCCAAACCGAAACCAGGCCCCGGGCGTCCGCCCGCCG